>JAMCZD010000335.1 GCA_023473405.1 Candidatus Omnitrophota bacterium | reverse complement strand
TCACCGGCACAGCCAACTCGAAAACCGAGAATCGCCTTTTGCCAATAACCAATGTTTGAATACTCCCCCCGCGGGACAGAGCGAGTAACCAGGGCTTTTGCTTTATGAAAATGTATCATTATTTCCCATCCTTTTTGACCGCGGTCTGGACCCTTGGTGCCCTTGCCGAGTCCGTCGAGCCGCCCACGTTTCGATTGGCCGGCAAGGTGGTGGACTCCGATGGCCGCCCCGTGGCCGCCGCGCTTGCCAAGCGGTATGAACGCAGCGCCGACGCCCCGTTTGGGCCTGGTGAGATGGAAGAGAAACAGCGTCTTACCACCGGGGCCAATGGTACGTTTGAGTTTGCCGTTCCCTCCCACTCGCTAACGTTCCTGGTGGCGAGCAAGCCGGGACGTGCCCCGGCGTGGAATCAATACTGGAATTTGAGCGCCGATAAAACCAATGAATGCCTGGTTATGACTCCTCCATCCACCCTCGCCGGAGTGGTGGTGGACGAGGCGAACAAGCCTGTCCCGAGCGCCACGGTATGGATATCGAGTGCCTACAGCGAAGGTATTCTGGAGGATAACGGCACCCGGACCTTCCATTATCTGAGCGATAAGCCGGCCCGCGACCTCTTCTCCGCCCGCACCGGAGCCGATGGCCGGTTCCGGATCAAGGGCTTTCCCACCAACGCCACGGCTGACTTGGTGGTAAGCGCGCCGGGAAAGGCCATGCGCCGACCGGAACGGGAGTATACCGGCCCGGATACGATGCTCTGTGTGGCCGGGCAACAAGATATCAAGCTGGTCGTCGAGCCGGCTGGGACCATCGAGGGCAGGATCGCTCTCGAGCCAACCGGCCAACCAATCGCCGGCGCGCGCTTTTTGCTTGAGCCATCCGATCCGCGCACGCGTGCTGGCGCCAGACTTGAACCGGTCCTCTCTGGCAGCGATGGCTCCTTCCGAATAACCAACATCCTTGCCGGTTCCTATCGGCTTCGCGCTCTAGACACCAATGCCCCGGCCAACTGGATTGCCGAACCGGTGACGGTTGACGTCGAGTCCGCTCAGACCACACGGGACATCCTCGTAAAGGCCACCAAAGGCGGCCTCCTCCGCGTCTCGGTTTTTGACAAGATCGACCGCAAACCCGTGGCGAAGGCGGGCGTGTCGGCAGCCAGAAAGGACTATTATTCGGTTGGGTCCACGGAGAGCAACGGTGTCGTGGTGCTTCGATTGCCGCCAGGCGAGTTTCACGTGAGCGCTTATCGGGAGTCCTCGAGAGCGGAACCGGTGAGCGCAACCGTCGAACTCGGCAAGACCAATCTGCTCGAGATCGAGCTAAGCCCGCCGCCGAAAATCAAAGGTGTCGTGCGCGACCCTTCCGGTTCGCCGGCGCCCGGCGTGGCGATGTCCGTGTTTGGCGGCTTCGGGCCTAACCAAGTGGCGGCCAAGACAGATGCCGACGGTCGGTTTGAAATGGTTTGGAATCCCGAGCGTTATGGGCAACCAGGTGCTGCCTTCTGCGTCGTCGCTCGCGACATGGAAAAGAACCTCGCCGTTGTTCAGGATATCGATGAAGGCACGACGAACGTCGATCTTCGCTTGGAACCAGGTCTTCAAGTCCTTGGCCGGGCCGAAGATATTCAAGGTAGGCCCATCACTAACGCAACCGGGAGTGTCGGGATGTGGAGCGGCAACATGGGGTCGCAATTTGGTGACCCGTTCAAAGCCGATGCCCAGGGACGCTTCGAGATCACAGGCCTCCCCCAAGGCCGGCGATATTACGTGTTTGTCTCGGCAAAAGGCTATGGTTCCGAATCGCGGAATATGGCAAGCGACGATACCGAAACCAATCGCATCGATCTGCCCGCGTTTGTGCTCAAGGTCGCCGACCGACAACTTGCCGGCCAGGTGTTGGACGCCGACGAAAAACCAGTGGCCGGTGCCGGGGTCAGTATCCAGGGAGAAGGCCAGCCATACAATAGCGCCCGCACAGACTCGAACGGTCGATTCAGGTTCGCCGCCGTTTGCGAAGGCCCAGTCCGGCTATATGCCAGTTATCAAAGGTCTTTTGGCAGTGTCCAAGTCGAAGGCGGCGATACCAACGTCATGATCACGCTGGGCGTCAATCAGGCCTTTACCCGTGAAAGCCCGAGGCGTCCCTCGCTCAAAGGCAGACCTCTGCCCGACCTCGCCGACGTGGGTCTTTCCGCCGACGCTGTTCCGGCGGACCACCCCGTGCTCCTTTGCCTGTTCGATCACGAACAGCGCCCTTCGCGCCACTGTATGCAATTGCTGATCAAACAGCATGACTCGCTCCGAGAGAAGGGTGTTGCCGTCGCCGCTGTCCAGGCCGCCATCACGACCGCCGAATCGCTCAAGGCATGGACTGACGAGAATCCGTTGCCGTATCCCGTTGGCCGGGTGCCGGACAAGTCAACAAAAACCCAGTGGGCATCCGGTGTCGAATCGCTGCCCTGGTTAATCCTGGCCGGCCGGGATAGGCGCGTAGTCGCGGAGGGCTTTACCCTGGACGAATTGGAGGCGAACCTGAAGTCCCTGAATCTTCAAAAGCCTGGCAATTAGGCCTGAAGGGACGAAAGGAACGAAAGGGACGCGAAGGACGGGGATTGGCTCCCCACGCTCTCACGCTCTCATGCTCCACGCTCCACGCTCCACGCTCCCCACGCTCCTTACGAACCCACAGGTAATTCCCGGTTGTCGCGTCTCGTGATCTCTGGTAATCAACCGGTATGAGATTTGTTGTCCGATGGACGTTTCGCCTGTTCATCCTGTTGGTGGTGTTGGGAGTGGCTTTGTTTCTGCTCAAGGACAGCATCCTGAAGTCGCTGGCGGAGAACCGGATTCGCGCCCAAACCGGGTTGGACGTCAAGATTGGCAAGTTCGAGATGGACCTGCTAAACCCGACGCTGACGATCGAGAACTTTGTGCTCTACAATTCGGTGCACTTCGGCGGGGGCCCCTTTATTACCCTTAGGGAACTCCGTATCGAGTACGACCCCAATGCCTTGGCCTTGCAAAGGCTGCATTTGAAGCTGGTGCGATTGAACCTGGCGGAGGTCAACATCGTCCAGGACAAGACTGGTCGAAACAACCTGCAAGCCCTCCAGGCCGAGCTTCAATCGAAATCGCAAGCCGGGGCGCCCGTGCCTCTCACTTTCACCGGGATAGACCTGTTGAACCTTTCGCTCGGCAAGTTCACCTACATGAACCTGGGCCAGCCCAACCAGACGCGCGAGGTAACCATCGGATTGAAAAACGCACTGGTGCGGAACGTGAACTCGGTCGCCGATCTTTCCGGTTTATTGTTCAAAATCATGGTCCAAAAAGTCGGCCAGCCCTGGTTCAACAAGACATAAAGACCAGTCGAAGATATTTCAAATATTGATCTATCCCCCCGGTTGGTGCACGCCCCCCCGATATCGCTTAGGAAATCAGGAAAGGCAAAATCCATTTCCTGCCTTCCTGCTTTCCTCAGAGTTAAAGACATCGCTAAGGAAATCAGGAAATCAGGAAAGGCAAAATCCATTTCCTGCCTTCCTGCTTTCCTCAGAGATGAAGATATCGCTTAGGAAATCAGGAAATCAGGAAAGGCAAAATCCATTTCCTGCCTTCCTGCTTTCCTCAGAGATGAAGGTATCGCTTAGGAAATCAGGAAACAAGGAAAGGCAAAA
>JAMCZD010000117.1:16103-18267 GCA_023473405.1 Candidatus Omnitrophota bacterium | reverse complement strand
AGCATCGACCCACCCGCCTTGCCGCCGCGCGGTTCCTGTGGAGGACTCCGGACTTGGTTGCGGGGCATTTATGGCGTCCGTTCTATGATCCGGAGACTTTTTCGTTGAAAGCGGTCTCGACCGGGACTTCCATTGCCGTGCTTACCTATATCGGCTTTGACGGAATCTCGACGCTCTCGGAGGAGGCGCGGAATCCGCGGCGCAACATTTTGTTGGCCACGGTATTGACGTGTCTAATCACCGGTATTCTGGCGGCTTCGCAGGTCTACGCGGCCCAATTGATATGGCCCAGCAACTCCGGTTTCCCGGATGTGGATACAGCCTTTGTTCACGTGGCGGGCAAGGCGGGTGGGTCGATGCTGTTTTTCGTCGTTAACCTGGCCTTGCTTGTCGCCACGATTGGTTCGGGCTCGAGCTCGCATCTGGCGGCCGGACGGTTGCTATACGGGATGGGGCGGGACAATGCGATTCCGAAACGCTTTTTTGGGGCTGTCGATTCCCGGACCCACATACCGCGCAACAATATATTGTTGGTAGGCGGTATAGCGCTTATCGGTGCATTTGTGGTGAGCTATCAACTGGGGGCTGAGCTGTTGAACTTCGGGGCATTTATCGGTTTCATGGGGGTTAATCTCGCCGCGTTCACCCGATATTTCGTGCGCAACCAGAAGAGAAATCTCCTGCACCTGGTCCCGCCCATCGTCGGATTCCTTATCTGTCTCTATATTTGGCTAAGCCTGCGCATCCCTGCCAAGGTGGTGGGTGTGGCCTGGCTATCGACGGGCATTCTTTATGGGGCGTGGAAGACTGGATGGTTCCGTCAGGAAATCAAATTCGCCAACCCGGACGACCAGAGTTGAGCCCACTGAACCACGGGAGCCGGCCTTGTTCGAACGGCCAATTACCGGTCTATCACCCATAGATCGCCCGTCAACCGGATATCCTCGGACGACGCCCCAACCATTATCCTGAATTGGCCGGGCTCGACTACCGGAGTTAGATTGGCATCGAGCAGGGCCAGGTCTTTCGGCTCCAACTTGAAAGAACAGGTTCGGGTTTCGCCTGGTTCGAGGGCGACCTTGCGGAAGCCTTTGAGATCCTTGACGGGGGTGGAAACGCTGCTGATTACATCTTCGATATAGAGCTGAACCACTTCTTCGCCGGGCCGGTCACCGGCATTCTTTACCTCGAGAGAAATCTCGACCGGCTCGGTTGGGGTAACCTGATGTTGGCTGAGCTTGAGACCGCGGTACTCGAACCGCGTATAGCTCATGCCAAAACCAAACGGATACAACGGGGAGGGATCCAAATCGGCGTAGGAATGGCCCCAGCCTTGTTTCACCCAATAAAGCTTCGACTTTCTTGCATTGTAGTAAACCGGTAATTGCCCCGCATGCCGGGGGATTGTCACCGGCAACCTCCCGCTCGGGTTGACCCTGCCAAACAGAATCTCGGCCACCGCTTGACCGCCCATTTCCCCGGGAAGCCACGCCTCGAGTATGGCCGGGACATGCTCCGCCAACCATCGAACGGCCAGGGGCCGGCCATTGATCAACACCGCCACCGACGGCGTTCCGGTAGCCACTACAGCCTTTACCAGGTCCTCTTGGAGACCGGTCAGTTCGAGCGTTGCCGCGTCGTAGCCTTCGCCGTCGGTGGGTGGTTTGCCCGGCAGTTCGCGTGCATTCTCGCCTACCACAACAATCGCAATATCGGCGTTTGCGGCGGCCTCTGTTGCTTTGGCGATTTCGTCGACTTGTGACCCGATCACGTCGCAGCCCTTAACGTAAACCACCTTCGTGTCCTTGCTGACCGCTTGCTTGATTCCGTCCAGAACGGTAATGACCGGCTGGAGAACCTTGGCGGGCACGTAATCGCCCAATTGGTTGCGCGGTTCGTCCGCATTAGGACCGATTATAGCGATGCGCAACGGTTTGTTCTTCAGCGGCAATAGGCTGCCATCGTTCTTCAAAAGCACAATCCCCGACCGGGCCGCGCGCAACGCCAGTTCCCGGTGCGCGGGATGGTGGACGACTAGCGCCGCGTGTTGAGGGTCGGTATAGGGGTGCTCGAACAAGCCAAGGCGCATTTTTTGCCGCAGAATACGTCGCACGCTCCGGTCAACGAGAGACATCGATACTCTCCCTTCCCGAATGTTCTCGAG
>JAMCZD010000117.1:0-16093 GCA_023473405.1 Candidatus Omnitrophota bacterium | reverse complement strand
ATGGTCGAGCCCCAAGGATTTTGCAATCTCGGCGGCTACGCTTGCGAACAAGGATGAAATCTCGGACCTGACCCTGATCGAGGCCATGGAACGGGATGCCATCATCGAAATCCTAAAGGAAATACCGACATCCACCCCGGCTGCGAGGGCGAGCGCACCGGCTTCCTTTTGTGACGGCGCCAATCCCTCATAAACCAGCGTCCCTATGCCGCCGCCTTCTGACATGACCAATCCGTTGAATCCAAGCTCCTGCCGAAGGATGAGAGTCAGTATCTTCTCCGAGGCATGGGTGGGAATGCCGTCAATGGCCGGATAGGTGGCCATTACGCCCAGGGCCCCGTTTTGCCGGATACCAGCCTCCCAGGGCGGCAGGAAGACCTCCCGCAGGGTACGTTCCGAAATCTCCATCGCTCCGCGTTCGAAACCGCTAACCGGCTGGCTCTGGCCCGGATAATGGCAAAGGCCGGCCACGACCTTGTCCCCGGCCGACACGTCATTTCCTTGCACTGCGCGCACGATGGTTTGAGCGATACGCGCGCACATGAACGGGTCCTCGGCGAACGCCTCTTGATTACGACCCAGGCGCGGGTCGCGGATTGGTTCGATCACGAGCGTGAAAATCTGGTGGACACCAATCGCGCGCGCCTCACGGGCCACGGCGGAGTAGATTTGCCCCAGCAATCTCATGTCCCAAGTGCTGCCCAGCGCCGGGCCTTCGGGGAAGACAGTTCCGCCCGGACACATCAGGCCGTGGGTGCCCTCTTCGATTTCGAGCAACGGAATGCCCAGCCGCGTTTCTTCGGTGGCGATTCGTTGGAGTTCATTGAGAAACAGCGCTTGTTGGAGGGGGCCGTCATGCAAAATCGTGTTGGGCAGGGTAAAGAAACCGCCGCCTGGTCCGAAATCCTCGAGGTAAGTGCCGGCGGCAAATCGTTTTACCGCCTCGGCCTTTTCAGACATCGATTGGCCCAATTCACCAACGTAGAGGCAGGGCATATTCATCTGCCCAATCTTTTCCTGAACCGTCATTCGGGCCAGCAAATCATCGATCCGTTTCTCGATGGGCCGGGTTGCGTCCCGGTAAGGCGGCGGCGCGGAGCCGGCTTGCGCGGTCAGTTGGATTGGCAGCAGGAAGAAGACACCCAAAAGGAGGAGTCGGTTGTGGGAGTGCATAACTCAAACCTTGATGCCATAAATCTTGATTTTGTTGTAGAGAGTCTGGCGGACTACGCCGAGGCGTTTGGCGGCTTCCATCTTGTTGCCCTGGGTTTCCTTTAGGATTTCGATGATGGCATCCCGTTCCATGGCCTCGATCAGGGTCAGGTCCGAGATTTCATCCTTGTTCGCAAGCGTAGCCGCCGAGATTGCAAAATCCTGGGGCTCGACCATCGCGCCATGGCAAAGGAGAACGGCGCGTTGAACCTCGTTTTGCAGTTGGCGGACGTTGCCCGGCCAATCGAACCTCCGCAACTGTTCGATTGCAGCAGGGCTGTAGCCTTCGATGATTCGTCCGGCTTGGGCGGCGAACCGTTTGAGGAATGCTTCTGCCAGCGGAATGATTTCCTCCCGGCGTTCGCGCAGGGGCGGAAGGTAAAGGGAGATGGCGCTGATGCGGAAGTACAAATCCTCGCGCAATTTACCGTCGCGAATGGCCTCTTCGACCACGCGGTTCGTCGTGGCCAAAATGCGGCAATCGACTTTCAGGTTGGTGTAGCCGCCCACGGGCCGGAATTGTTTCTCCTCGAGCACCCGCAATAGTTTGCTCTGCGTATCGACGGGCATCTCAGTGAGTTCATCCAATAACAGGGTGCCTCCCTCGGCCCGGTGGAACAACCCTTCCCGGTCGGCTTGGGCCCCGGTGTAAGCGCCTTTGACCGAACCGAACAGCTCGCTTTCAATCAGCTCGCGAGGTAGCGCGGCACAATTGATTTTTATGAATGGCCCCTTGGCGCGGGAACTCAGGGTGTGGATCAAGTCCGCGATTACCTCTTTGCCGGTGCCACTCTCGCCGACGATCAATACCGATACGTCGCTCGGAGCTATCCGCTCGACCGTTCGCAGCATGGCCTTCATGGAAGGGCTCTGAAAGACAGGCGACGCGCAGCCGCTCATGTTCGAGAGGGCCAACTGCAGCATTCGAGTTTGCTCGGCCAACTGCTTGCGTTCGAGCGCCCGCGTTATGGAAAGGAAAAGACTCTTGGGATCAAAAGGCTTGGGATGAAAGTGATATGCGCCGCGCTTGGTCGCCTCGACCGCCGCATCCAACGTGGCAAACCCGGTCAAGACAATCACTTCCGACTCGGGCCACTGCCGTTTTATGATTGGCAACAGGTCGATGCCATCCGCATCCGGCAACTTCAAGTCGAGCAGGATAATGTCCGGCGGTGCGGCGTTGAACTTTTGCTGGAGGGCGGCGGCGTTGGCGGCTTCCCTGACCTTGTAACCTTCTTCGATCAGCATGGCCGCCATAACCTGCCGGACAGCGGCGTCGTCATCCACTATCAGAATTGTGCCGTTCATAGGTTGTAGCTGTTCTCTTGGCGCAACGTCATCAAGGCCGCCAAGGCGGCTTGGCTCTCGGCGATTTTCTTGCGCTTCCCGCGGCCACGTCCCAATTCGACACCCTCATGATGGACGGTGCACTCGAATACCCGATCATGGTCCGGACCGCTTACGGATGCGAGAAAATAAGTGGGTGGTTCAGCCGATTTCGCCTGGAGAATTTCCTGCAATTCGCCCTTCGGATTTTCGAGGTTGGGCATAACCTCCAACTCGCCAAAGGCCCCGCGAAATTGCCGCAGAACAAATTCCCGCGCCGCCTCGTACCCGCCGTCCAGAAATATCGCGCCCAGCAGCGCCTCGAAGGCGTCCGCCAGTGTCGAGGGGCGCTCCCGCCCCCCGTTCAACTCTTCCCCCCTGCTCACCCGCAAATGATCGCCCAAACCGATCTGTATTGCTTGCTCTGCCAGGGTCTGGCAATTGACCATTTGAGCACGCGCCTTGGTCAGGAGGCCCTCGCCAACTTCCGGGAATTTTTCGTAAAGCTCACGGCTGAGAATTAGCTGCAGAACCGAATCGCCCAGGAATTCCAGCCGTTGGTTGTGTTGTTGGTTCGAGCCTGGTTCCCAAACCGCCGAAGGATGCGTTAAAGCCAAACGAAGCAGAGCCTGGTCTTTAAAGATATAACCAAGCCGCTGAATAAACTGATCATTGTCAGACATAATACGAACTACTCCGAACGGGCAATGGCACCGTCCGTTACACCGGCATCACCCGCACCCGTCGAGGCTGGGATGGTCTCTTGCGCGGCAAGCGCCCCTGGTGGAGCACAGTCGGAATCACTCTTCGCCTCCACCGCGAGCGGCGCGGATTTTTCTTCATCGGGGCCTTCCAAGCCGTGTTCGAGCAGGTGGGCCACTTGAATCTGAACGGCTTCGAGCTGGTCAAGTTGAAGGCTCGGGTCCACAACTGTGAACAAATCGCCGGTCCGGACGTGCTCGTAAACAAAGACACGGGCGCCATCCTGGGTGGTTTGGGCCTTGACCTTCAAGATCCGTTTCCGTTCCAGCATAACCGCCAGGATGAATCCAGCGGCCGCCAGATTGGGATCGTTCCGATCAATCAATTTGCCCAACAGTGTCTCCGCGGTCTCCTTCTGGATCGGTTCCGGCGGCGCCGGGGGCGGCACGGTGAAAATCCCTTGCCAGAAAGAGACGAAATCCTTGCGATCATGGGCGCCCTGGCTGTATTGCGATTCCCAGCATTCCCCGCATACATCCAGCCGCTCCAATCCGTGCTTCCGGTCAAACAGCAGCGTGAAATACGGCTGCTTGTCCGCAAACGATTTCTCGCAGGCCTGACAGACATGCGAGCGCGCTTGTATTTTCCAGTCAATCATGAAAAATGGCTGTGAACGCCCGTGCGCCCAACTTAAGAAAAGTATCTTCATTTGAGGCGCGCACTGCAACGCTATTTGATTACCAACAGCGGTATGAATTTTTTGGTTACCGGCGGAGCCGGCTTTATCGGCTCACACGTTTGTGAACGTTTGCTGCAAAATGGTCACCGGACTTGGGCTTTGGATGATTTGAATGATTTCTATTCCCCCGCGCTCAAGCGGCGGAATCTCGAATTCCTGGCCTGCATGCCGGGGACGTTTTCCTTCGTTGAAGGTGATCTGACCAGCGACGCCGTCATGGACGGCCTCTTTGACCGCGTCGCCTTTGACCAAATCATTCACCTGGCCGCGCGCGCCGGGGTGCGCCCAAGCCTCGCCCAACCCGCCCTCTACCAGCGCGTCAATGTCGAGGGCACGGCACTCTTGCTCGAAGCCGCCCGCCGTCACGGGATCAAGAAGGTGATCCTGGCCTCATCCTCATCGGTTTACGGAATCAATTCAAAAGTGCCCTTCGCCGAAGCAGACCCGATTTTCCAACCCATCTCACCCTACGCCGCCAGCAAGCTGGCCTGCGAAGCCCTCGGCCACGTCTATCATCACCTCTACGGCATGGACGTCGTTATGCTGCGGTTCTTCACGGTTTACGGACCGCGCCAGCGCCCCGATCTCGCCATCCATAAGTTCGCCCGCCTGATCAGCTCCGGCCAATCGCTCCCCGTCTATGGCAACGGCTCGAGCCGCCGCGATTATACCTATATCGACGATACCGTGGACGGCATCATGGCATGCACCCGGAAGGAATTCGGCTATGAAATCATTAACCTCGGCGAGTCACAAACGGTGCCATTGCATTACCTGATCGAACTCCTGGAAAAGGCGCTCGGGAAGAAGGCCCGGATCGATCACCTTCCGCCCCAACCCGGAGACGTTCCGGTAACCTATGCCGACATCACCAAAGCCCAGGCGCAATTGGATTATCACCCCCGCGTCCGGATCGAGGAAGGCATCCCCTTGTTCGCCCAATGGTTTAATTCAACCGGCAGGATTGCCCGCTGATATTGGAGCGCGGATGCCTTCATCCGCGTGTGCTTCACGCTGAGACCAATAATTGAAATTGAAGACTGAAAATTGGTTATTGGTCGTTGAATAAAGCCCGGACTCTACTGCCCGCCGTCAACGATTCGGCACGACATCGGCTGCATTCTGCGACCGGTCCGCCCTTTGAATTGGGCGGCAATGGTCCTTTGGAAATCTTCCAACTCCGCGACCTTCACCAGGTTTATCGTAGCGCCGCCAAAACCGCCGCCGGTCAGACGCGCCCCCAGGCAGCTGCGGTGCCCTCGAGCCAGCTCAACCAACAAATCCAGCTCCGGACAACTGTTCCGGAAGAAATCGCGTGAACTCTCGTGGCTTTGGTAAAGGTATTGGCCGAACTGCTCGAAATCCCCGGCTCGAAGCGCCCGCTCTCCAAAAATAACCCGTTGATTTTCACCCACCACATGATACGCGCACCGGTATTGACTGTCGCCCAGTTTTGACCGATGGGCTGCCAACTGCTTGGGTTCGACGCAGCGAAGCGATTTCACTCCCAACGCCCGGGCGGCCTCCTCGCACTGTCGTCGCCGGTCATTATATTCGCCGGCTACCAAGGCGTGTTTGACCCCGGAATCGCACACAACCACCCCCACGTCTCCCGGCAGCGGGGTCTGCTGGACCGACAACTCACGGCAATCGATCAAAATCACATGGTTCGCCTTTCCAAAGAGCGACGACACCTGGTCCAGGATGCCGCAATTCACCCCCACAAATTGGTTCTCGGCGGCCTGGCAAAGCCGGGCCAGCACCAATTTCTCTTGGACACCTAACGGCGGCAACTCGCCCTGGGCATCGCGCTTAAGCGGACCGGCCATCGCGGTCGAGCCAACCGCGTAAGGATACAACTGGCGAACCATAAGCGCCGTCGCCACTTCCAAAGCGGCCGAACTGCTAAGACCCGCCCCGATTGGAATCGTTCCGTGAATGGCGGCATTGAATCCGCCGAAGCGAATCCCCCGCTGACGCAACTGAACCAGCACGCCCTTGATGTAATCGGCCCATGTGGCATTGGGATTCTTGACCGGATTGTCGGCAGAGAACTGGTCGCCGTTCGAGAAGGCCGATGAAACCAGCTCGATCCTCCCGTCCGGGCGCGGCGAGCCCGCCATGCCGATGTATTTGTCAATGGCCAGCGACATGACCAGGCCTTCATTGTAATCGGTATGATTTCCCAATAGCTCGAGGCGGCCCGGCGCAATGACGATATGGGCCGGGGCGGAACCGTAGTGTTGTTTAAAGACAGACTTGGCGTCCAACATCAATTAGTCTTTCGTTTTCGAACCAGACGGAGGCGATTCCACCGCGGAATTGAGAATCCAGATGCTGCTGGCCAGAGACCAACACCAGGCAAGCACAAACAGCGCGATCCCCAGTAAACCGTTGCGGAAATACGGGCCCAATCCCTGCGGCATCTGGCCTCGGTGAACCCATTCGATGGCAAACCATGCCGCCCACTGCGCCGTCAAAACCAGGCCCGCCAGGGCAAAAGCGGCCTGGAAATAACCGGTGCGCCGCCCGGCAGTCAGCGAACCCAACCCGGGCAGTACGAGCAGGTTGGCCAAAAGACAGGCCCAAGCCGCTGAACGATCAATCGGACGCGGTGTTCGCGGTCCCAAAAATTTCTTCATACGCGATCATCATTGCGCCCAAAAAGATCGGCATAGTAAAGAACATACCGACAAAGCAGACCATTGCGCCGGCCATGGTAATGAGACTCCCAACCACAAACAGTCCAAACACCCGCCACCATTGCGCCGTCACCCGCCGCCGACTCAGCTCCATCGCCGGCCAGAATTCCATCTTCTTGTCGATCACCAGGGGAATGGCAAACACCCAGGCCACCATCAAATACACCGGCGGCACCAGCCCGACTAAACCCAGAATGATCGCCGCCGGGATTTCCAGGATATGCGTCGCGCCCAATACCACCGCCAAAATGGCCACAAAACTACTGATCATCGTCAGAAGTGTAACGACAATGAATGTCAACATTAACGGAACAAAATCCTCGCTGAATCCGTCGAAAATATCCCCGACGGTCGCCGATTCATCGCGAATCCGCTTCAGGTAGAGCGTATACAAGCCGCCATAGAGCGGTCCCGAGATGACTAGACTCGCAATGGAACCTACAATTGGAATCATGCTGCAGCCGACCCCAATCGCAAATACCAGGAAAGCCGCCAATACAAGGAGCCACAGGTTCGCTTTGAGCAGCTCCCAGCCGCCTTCCAGGCAACTCCCAATCGCGATCCGGCCACCGCTCCCGGCATAAGATTCTTCTCTGGGCACGGTAATGGCGGCCGCGGGATTCGACGGCGATGCGGCCCCCCCGGAACTGTCGAGCTCGGCGGCAAACTCCGGAAAGTTCCCCAATGGTTTCCATTCGTTCTCGCCCTCCTCCATTCCGCTCGTTTGCGCGTTGGCGCGCCCATCCCGAATCCACTGGCGGATTTGTTCGGCAGAGATAGGCCCATACTCCTTCTTATCGGCGCCAATGATTTTATACATGGGCGCATGTTGTTCCAAATCAAGGCAAATTGTCAAGACTGACTTTGTCGTCGCACAGACCGCCGGACCTGCCGTGTCGCGGGTTTTTGAACCGAGTGGCGTTCGACCGGTGTCGATTCACACTTTGCAAAGTGTGGTTGGCAAGCCAGACGGTTTGGAAACGCCACCGCTGTGGCATGGAAGGT
This sequence comes from Candidatus Omnitrophota bacterium, assembly GCA_023473405.1. Classification (GTDB taxonomy): domain Bacteria; phylum Verrucomicrobiota; class Verrucomicrobiia; order Limisphaerales; family UBA1319; genus JAMCZD01. Next base: position 8,407 of record JAMCZD010000117.1, on the reverse strand, counting down.
CGGTTCGATCACTTGCCCTCGGGCGCGACCGGGAATTCAGGGCCGGCTCACACCGGCTGTTATGGGGCCGGCGGACGGTTGGTCCCGGCGCGGAAACAGTGGGGATATCTTGCCGATCGCATGGCCTGGGGGTAAGCCCCCCCATTTTGACGCCGCGATCTGATCCGGCGATCCGGTCAAGCCAAGTTGGGCGTAGATACGGTTTGCAGTCGAGGGCAAGAACGGCCAGATCAACACGGCCAGCACCCGGCAGGTTTCAGCCAGACTGTAAAGGACGGCGTCCAGCCGTTGAGCTTGAGCGGGGTCTTTGGCTAGTTTGAACGGAGCTGTATGGTCCACATACTGGTTGGCGCGGTTGACCAGGGACCACACGACTTGGAGCGCGGTCTGAAGCTGTAGTTGTTTGAGATTCTCCGAGGACTCGCGAATCGCTTTTTCAGCGTCGGGCGCCAAATCTTCCGAGCGTTCCGGGACCCGGCCTTGCCGGTAGCGATTAAGCATGGAGAGGGAGCGATTCACCAGGTTGCCTAACCCATTGGCCAGGTCGGCCTGGTATCGGGCCTGGAATCCCGCATCGGTCCAGTTGCCGTCGGACCCAATGCCGAGTTCGCGGATGACGTAATAGCGGAAGGCATCGACGCCCCATTCCGCGATAACCGCCATGGGGTCAACAATGTTGCCCGTGGTCTTACTCATTTTCTGACCTTCGTATTGCCACCAGCCATGCACCAGCAACTGCCGGGGCAATGGCAATCCCAAGGCGCGAAGCATGATCGGCCAGAACACCGCGTGAAATTTCACGATGTCCTTGCCGACAACCTGGACGTCCGCCGGCCAGAGTTCCAACGCCGACCCCGGCATGCGCCAATCGGATTCCGGCGCCTCAACAGCCGAGTCCAGCGCCCCCAACACAACCGGGTCGCCATAAGCGGCCGGAACCGTAATGTAATTGAGCAACGCATCAAACCAGACATATGTGACGTAGCCAGGGTCGAACGGCACCGGGATGCCCCAATTCAATCGGGACGCCGGCCGGGTGATGCACAAGTCTTCCAGGGGATTATTCTTGAGGAACCCAAGGACCTCGTTGCGGCGGGCTTGAGGCAGGATAAAGTCCGGGTCATTTTCCACGTAATCAATCAGCCAGGTCTGGTGATCCTTTAATTTGAAGTAGTAGTTATCTTCGACTAACTCGACAACCTCGCCGTAGATCGGGTCAAAGGTTCCGTCCGGCCGGCGGTCCTTCTCCGTCAGAAAGGTCTCTTCCTTGGTGGAATAGAATCCGGAGTATTCGGCCCGGTAAAAATGCCCTGCGGAATGCAACTTGCGCAGGACGGCTTCAACCATGACTTGATGCCGCAATTCGGTGGTGCGAACGAAATCGTTATTGGTGAGCTCGAGTTTGGCGGCAAAGGCTTGCCAGGCGCGCGCCAGTTCGTCGCAATAAGCCTGAGCCGTCTTGCCATCCGCCACGGCAGCCTGCTGGACCTTTTGCCCATGCTCATCAACCCCGGTCAAATAGAAGGTCCCTTCACCCATGCTTCGGTGCGCCCGCGCGATCACGTCGGTGATCACCTTTTCGTAGGCGTGCCCGAGATGAGGCTGGCCGTTCACATAATCAATCGCAGTCGTCAAATAAAATCGCTTGCTCATTTCTGTCAACACTGTGCCCAATACCTCCGGCCTTGGCAATCATGGGAATTTTGCGCACGGGGGCTGAACATCCGCGCAATTGTAGCGCAGGCGTTCCGCCCGCGGGTTCCTTGGAGATCCTCGTCCGAGGATTCACGTCGCCGAGCCTGATATCCCAATCGCCCACTCCTTGGCGCCAGCCTGGTCGGGCCGACAAGCGCTAACCCTGCAGCGCAAAGGCGCATCCGCCCAATATGGTAGCCAGCAGCCAGATCAATAAAACGGCGGTCGAAGGCGGCCAACCCCGGCGCACCAAACGATGGGAAAGATGATTCGTGTCGCCCATATAAAAAGGCAGTCCGCGCCGCCAGCGCAGCACCACCACCCAGCACATGTCCGCCAATGGAACCGCCAGGATCAATAGAGGACTCAACACCGCCCAGGACTTGGGATTCTGATGCGTGTAGAAATGGGGAAGTATGGCCAATACCGCCAGCCAATAACCAATCAGGTGGCTCCCGGCATCGCCCAAAAAGGCGGTGGCCCGCGGAAAATTGTAGGGCAAGAAACCCAAAAGCGCCCCGAAAGACAGCGCCCCAAGAATAGCTACCAGGTATTGACCCTGCGCTGCCGCGGACCAGGCAAAATACCAGGCGCCAATCGCGCCCAACCCGGCGCACAAACCATTCATGTTATCCATGAAATTATAAGCGTTTGTCACCGAGAGAATCCACAGAACGGTAATGGCGTAACTGAAAAGCGTGCTCTTTACAAACAACGTAATCCGCACCCCCGCACCCGCCACCAGCACCGCGATCAATAACTGAGCGCCAAACTTGACCGCCGGCCTCAGCTCGGTTTTGTCGTCCCACCACCCCAGTCCAACCATCCCCAACGCACCGAGCAACAGGGCACTCAATTGACCTGCACGACGGCTCAAACCGTAACTCAACAAGCCCGTGGCAGGCGAACCCAGCCAACCAAAGTTCAAGGCCAACATCCCAGCAAGCAAAGGCGCCAGCAATCCTGTCAACACCGCCAATCCACCCGCCAGGGGGATGGGAGCGGAATGAATCTTGCGATGGCCAGGCTCATCCACCAAGCCGATGCGCCTGCACCAGGCCCGCCAAAGGGGCAGGCCGAGAAACGAAGTCAGCCACGCGCCGGCAAAGGCCAGCAAATATACCAGGAGCAGGTTCATGAAATCAGCCGCAAATAAAGAGAATAAATTTCATCAACCATTTTCTCAACGGGAAAACGTTCCCGCGCCAGACACCGCCCGCGGCGGCCCAACCGGTCGCGCAGTGCCGGGTCCACCGCCAATTCGATGAGCCGCCGGCTCAGTCCGACCCGGTCGCCGTGGGCGAGCAGAAATCCCGTCTCGTTTTCAAGGCATACTTCGCGGGCGCCGTCGCAATCGTAAGCGATCACCGGCCGGCTCGCCGCCATTGCCTGCGGCAAGGCGCGCGCCAGGCCCTCACGGCGCGAGAGATGGACCAGTGCATCCATTGTTCCCACGAACCGCGGCACATCGGACGGGGGAACCAAACCCGCAAAGACAAAATGCGCTTTCAATCCAAGAGCGCGAGCCCGTTCTTCAAAGCGCCGTCGCCACGGGCCGTCGCCAACCAGCAAAAACTTCATTGCCGGGCATTGTCTCACCAACTCCGGCGCCACCGCGAACAGGTCGTCGTGTCCTTTTAGTTTGAATAAGCGGGCGATCATCCCAACCACGAAATCAGTGTCTGCCAGACCCCATTGGCGGCGCCAGGCCGGGTCGTTCTTGGCCGCCAGAAATGGGGCCAGGTCAAAACCGCTGTAAATGCGGGTGAATTGGCCGGGACGTCCGATCCCAGCCGCCAGGTACTGGTCGGTCATGGCTTGGGCGACGCTAATAAAGCCGGTTGTGAACCTGGCTGCGTAACGTTCAGCGGCCTGAAAGACGAAGTTGGCGCAACGGCCCTGGAACGAACCAAACGAGGGACCGTGAATGGTATGAACGATGACTCGGACGCCGGCGCGATGAGCGGCCAACCGCCCTAAAATGCCGGCCTTGCCGCTATGGGTATGGACGATGTCGGGACGCTGTTGCCGGAACAAGAGGATCAACCGGCGCAAGGCCATCCAATCATTCAAAGGATGAACCGGGCGCACCAACTCGGGCACTCGAGTGAACCGAACCGGGGCTTCGGCGAGAACTGACTCCAGCGATCCCTCCGGCCCCATCGTCGGTCCCGACACCAAATCCGCCTCCACCCCCGGCCTGCGCGCCAAGCCCAGCACCGAGGCCAACGTGTTCTCCTGCGCCCCGCCGACGATCAACCGGGTGATGACGTGCGTGACGCGCATCCCGCCTACGGACTCGAAGCGCCTGATCGGAGTTCCTTCAACCGGTTGGCGACGTATTGAGCTTCTGCCTGATCGCGAAGGACCTTTCGCGTATCCCGGGGTGCGTATTTCAAATACAGCTCGTAATTATCGATTGCGCGGCTGGTGTTGTGGCGTTGGTAGGCGATTTGTGCCAAACCGAAATAAGCTCGATAAAAGTGAGGCACCATCTCCAACAGGGCCTCGTAGTCCTTCTCGGCTGCAACCAGGTTGCCGTCCTGCAAATTGGCAATGGCGCGGTTCATTTGGGCGGCGCTGTTTCTCGGCTCGATGCGCAGCACCTGGTCGAGTGGAGGAATGGCCCTTTTGAAATCCTTGATTTGAATGCAGAGCGCCCCCTTGTTCAAGAGCGCCTTGACGTTGCCTGGGTCCATGCGCAATTGCTCTTCCAAAGCCGCCAACGCGTTGGTGAACAAACCGTTACGCAGGTAAATTTGCGAAGCCGTTTCCGGCAAACTCGATTCCCCGGGAAAGCGTTGTTCGGCTTCCTGCAAGACCTTTTCGGTGGCGATGAGGTTGGTCTGCGAGGCATACGCCCAGGCCTGGAGCCGGTACAACTCGAGCTGATTGGCCACATTCACCGGGTGCGTCTTTGCCTGATCGCGGATTGACTGAACCAAGTCGAGTGCCTTTTCGGGCATTGGCCACTGAAGATACATGTTCGCCAGCCAAATCCCCGTCTCGACATTGGTCGCGTCCAAAGAACAAACGCGCAAGAACTGTTGGGCGGCCTGGCGAATCAACGGAGGACGCATCAATCCCAACGTCTCGCCTTCTTGCATGCAGAATTTTACTTCATCGAACGGTCCGTTGTCCCGCCACATATCCTCCCAGAAACGGTATTTGTGGATTTGATCCTGCATTGCCGTGCTCAACTCCACCGCGCGGGTGTTGCCATGGCGCAGATTGCGATTGTACTCCCGGTTGATTTTCGCCACCACATTGTTCGGATTTAATTCGATGGCCTGGTCAAAGCTTGAGCCGGCCTCCGCCAGGTGATTATTTTGCTGCAACAAGACGCCCCAATAATTGGCAGCGCGTGAATAAAACTGAGCCACAAATTCGGCATCCGTCATGTTTTCCTCCCGGCTGCTGCTTACCTTCGGACGTGGCAAAGTTGCCAGGTCGGCCTTTGCCTTGGCCCAAAAGGCCATGTTGGCGGCGAGATCGCCAGGTCCGATCGGAGGCGGCACGATGGCATTGGACTCATAGGGTTTGACGCTATAAACAAGTCCCTTGGGTTGAGCATATAATCCTTCAAAATAGTAACCGAAACTCGGGTGCAGATAATAAACCTCGTTGCTCTGCGCCAGTGAAATCATCCACCGCAAAAGCACCACCGAAGCAATCGGATCACTTAGATCGTGGCCACCCAGGAAATCGGGCCACTTCTGCGGAAAGCGGCGCCGCAGATTGTGATAGTAATCCATGTACGGCAGCGAGGCGGTATCGAGCATGAGATAGGACGGCAAGGTCCCCGCCCGGTCCAGCACCGCCTCAACCAACAACAGGTCATTGGGTTCATCGCTTAGCACCAGGCCGCCTTTGGCCGGCAGTTCCTGGGCCAGTGAATTCGCCAGGGTCTTCAGGTAAGGTCCGTTATCGGCCCGTATTGCCGGCCAGTTCAAGTAAACAAGCCCCGCCGGCACAGCGACCAGGGCCACCCATACCAAGCCGGCCAAGAACCGGTTGAATTGTCGGGCTAAAAGGCTGACACGATGGTGTCGTTTTTCCGGTTCCGTGCCGAAGACCAGCAGGAAATAGCCGCTGAAATAACCGATGCTCAGGGCGCTTAGATAATAAAAAGTCAAAAACGGAATCCCATAACCCTGAACTCGGGGGCTAAAGGGCGGATCGAACATCACCCATGCGCAGGCGACCAGGAGGATGGCGTGCACCACTCGAAACATCAGGTTGGTCAACATCGCCCCAAGCACGCTGGTGTCGCCAAATGAAGAAGGCCATCGGAAACCCATCACCAAAACCGGCAAAAGCGAGGTCAGGCCGCAAACCAGGACCACGTACTTGGGAAAGACCATGAGAACGGCCTTTTGGGCGCCCCATTCAAACCGGAGCAATTCCCAAAAATTCATGTGCGTCTTGTCTCCGAGGCTCTCCACGAACGGCAGAAGCAGGTACAACAGCAACCCCAACACACCAAAACCGATCATTCGCAGCATGAACCGCCCGCGGAAAAAGCTCCATCCCTTGATCCAGATGGTCGCGATCAAGAACGCGGGAAAAAAACCGATCATAGCCCAATTATTGGTTACCGCCAGACCATATACAAAGGACAGGCGCGTCAACCATGACTCGCGCTGCTCAAGGCGGAATTGGAGCAGACAATAGATGATATATGCAAACAGCAGGACGTTTAAGGCCTCGCCCGTGGCGGCAGTGGCATGTTCCCAAAAGGTCCGCTGCAGGCCAAGCGCCAGTGCCGCCAAAACCGGCGGCACCCACGCCGCCCTAATGGTCAACAGTGAAAAATCACTCCGCTCACGCTGCCGCTGGTCCCGCGTGCGATCATGCGGCAGCAGGGCAACCGATCCCGCCAGCAGGCCCAACCCCCCGGCCGCGCATACCGCGGAAAACAGGTTGAGAACCACCGGTTGCCACTCTCGGGGCAGCAGGCGAACCGGCGACGTCAGGGCGAAGAACAGTGGTGCCTGGAGGGTGAGGTTCCACCAATCCCAATCGGTCACTTTGGCTACCACAGGCAGGCTGGCCAGCGTGACCCAATGATTCAGCGTCACCAAGTAAAGAATCAACGCTCCGGCCGCCACAATCCAAGGCAAAGTGCTTTGGACAAAATAGGCCTCATTTTCCTTATTTCGCATAATTTGAATAGCATCGAATTAAAGCGATCCGCGGCCTTTTAGCAAGGGAATCTTTGTTCGTTGAATCAACTCGCCAGCCCGCGCCCAGCCCAGCCCATCCAAGCCCGGCGCCTACCTGCCTGCCCTGCCGGACGTGTCGCTTCCGTTCCACATCATGTCCGCCACGCATTCGACATGCTGGGTCTGAGGGAACATGTCCAGCGGGACCGCTTTCACTAGTCCATAGACCCCGTCCGCGCACATGATGTTCAAGTCCCGCGCCAGCGTGGCCGGATGACACGAAACGTAAATCACCTGCCGGACCCCCGCCTGGCGCAACCGCTCGATCACCTTCCCCCCGCACCCCCTTCGCGGCGGGTCCAACACCACGGACGTCGCCTCATGGGGGAACCGCTCGAGCAACGACTCCAGATAATCCTCAGTCAGGCCAACCATAAACCCGCCGTTGGTGCAAGCCCGCATAGCCGCGTTCCGGCGCGCAGCCTGGACCGCCTGCTGGTCGTATTCCACGCCGACGAACGATTCCACCTGGCCCGCCAACTCGAGACTGAAAAAACCCACGCCACAATAAGCGTCCACGAGAAATCGCGCCCCGCTTTGGCGCAGGCAATCCCGCACCGTCTCCGCCAGTTGCGGCATCAGGAGGAAATTGTTCTGGAAAAAGGACTGGGGCGGCACATCCCAGTTCTCCGGTTGCTGGCGCAGAAGGACTTTAATCCCCCCCTTCAAAGGCGGATGCAGGCGTGCTTCCTGTAACTGGCGATTCAGCTCCGGTGACGCAATCGCGCACTCCTCGATGTCCACTACCAGCCGGTTGTCATATCGTATGAATCCGATGTTCAAACTCCGCTTGAACTTGTCCCATTGGCTCCGCACCATGATCCGATTCCGATAACCATAAGGCTGCGGACAAGGCACAACCGGGCTGACCGGCGGATTCTTGAATCCCCCGATCCGTTCGAAAATATCTCTCACCTGCTTCCGCTTGAGCCGCAGTTGCGCCGCATATTCCATGTGCTGATATTGACACCCGCCGCACTCGCCAAAATATCGGCACTCCGGCTTCACCCGCTCCAAAGACGGTTCCACCACCCTGACCAGCCGGGCTCGTGCAAAACGCTTCTTGACCTCGGTCACTTCGATTTCCACCGTCTCACCCACCAGGACAAATGGGACGAAAACGACAAATTCCCCGACGCGCGCCACCCCCTCGCCGCCAAAGGCAAGGTCTTCAACGGCGACGACACACTTTTGACCCGGAACCAGGCCCGGCTTGGTCTCAGTCATTTCCATCCTGCTCAATTATGCCTAATTACCCAAATCACATGACGATATCCTGGATTGTCCCGGATCGTCACGCAAATCTCGCCGGGCTGTTCAAGCCCCGGCAGCCAAATATTGATCGAGGCCCTTTTCACTGCGAATGCGCCCGGTGATCCGAGTGGATTCGAGCCATTGCTCATTGCGGACCAGGTTCTCCCGGTTCGCGGGCGGATGATCGAGATGATAGACAATCGCCCAGCCATGGACATATTTGCGGCGCCTTT
>JAMCZD010000477.1 GCA_023473405.1 Candidatus Omnitrophota bacterium | reverse complement strand
TCTGCCTCGTTAGCCCGGATATTTCACACTTCCTTTGAAACGCCAACACCCTGCCGTGTGATGGCACACGGCCTACAGCCCTCAAAAGCCCGTCCCTGTAGGCCGGGTTCCCTGACCCGGCGTTCAACGTATGAAATATCCGGGTTAGGGTTTGTTGGTATGAACGGAATTCGTTTGAGGCCGAGAGGATCTGGCCTCGGGAGAGAGCGAAAGTGAAGACTCAACCGGTGGTTTCGAGGGAGGCACGCTTGGCGGGAACGCGCCGCGATGGGGTTCGATCCGCCCATGTCCGCGTTTGGCCAAAACATCAAAAACCTTTTTTTGATCGGCGGTTAACTCGCCCCGAATCTGCTCATGGGCACTCCGGAATTCATCATGAACCTGGGGTGCGATCTGGTCCCACAACCCGGAAATCCGTTCCTGGCTTTTGCGCAGGATTCTTTCAATGCGTTCATGTTGATCGGGCGTCAAGTCCAGCTCCTGTTCGAGCCGGTGCATGAATTCGATGCGTTGGTTCCACCCGGGCCCACGGTAAGTTACGCGCCTGGCCAGTTTTTGGCGCGCCTGATTTTCGTAGAGTTTCAGGGATAAGCTCCCGGTAACCGCGCCAGCGCAAAAGATCACCAAAACGGCCAGAATAACCTTCCACGCCTTCACCAGGAGTCTCCGGAATGGTCGAGCGCCGCGAGCACCGTGTTTTCCAGGGCCACTGACAGCGTTTCTTTGTTAGTATTGTTGGACGTTGTCCAGTAAGTCCACACGCCAAGGAGGATCATAACGGCCACACAGGGGGTAACGGCACGCCACAGCGCCCTTGACCACCACGCCAACCATCGGTCGGGTGATACCGCGTCGGCCAGACGGGCCATAACGCGCTTTTCAAAGGCATATGGGACGGCGTCGCTTGGCGGATTTGCTCGCGCCGCAGCCATTAGTTTCTCATGCAATTGAACCAGATTCATATAGCCTTTAATCAACAGACGACTTCAGGCAATAGTCGGTTACAGTCTGATTTCACGTTGAATCTTTTCCAGCCATTTTCTCATTTCGTTCCGGGCGCGAAAAGCCCGGACTTTGACCAGTGAAACCGACCAGCCGGTCAATTGCGCAATCTCCTTGACCGACCGGTCTTCGATTTCGAGCAAGGTGATTACCAATCGGGCAGCTGGAGACAGATGCTCCAGAGCACGCTCGACAAGTTCCCGTGCCGCGGCTGCGGTTTCTTCGGCTGAATCAGGTTGGACGGCAAAACGTTCCAGCCATTCGGCCTCGGTTTCGGTTAAATCGGTCAGGGGCAATTCCCGCCTGCGGCGGTGGGCGCGGAGGAAATCGTAACAGGTGCGCACGGTCAACCGCATGAGCCAATGCTCGAAGGGGGCTTCACCACGAAAACTGGCCAATTTCTGGAATGCCTTCACGAAGACCTCCTGGGCGATGTCTTCCACCTCGCTCTCGCGCCGCGCGTAGCGACGGATTGCGGCGAATATCCGTGGTTGATGTCTTTGAATCAATGGCTCGAAGCTGGCCAAATCGCCATTCAGGACGGCCGCGATAAGCTCCGGGTCATTATTCATGCCCGCCGGTTTTTCGTCGATGGATTCCAGGTTAAACACGACACCACCAGCTTACATGGTCGATGTCGTCTTTGAAAGCAGGAAGCCACCGCGGGGCACACGGTGGCTTCCTCGACCAACCTGAGCCGAACCCAAACACAAAACGGCAGAGGTCATCGATAAAACCGAACCCGTCGATGGACATGGTGCATTTTGCCTGCGCAACCGCCGACCTCCTCCCACTCTCGGTCCAGCAACCGCCCTTGATCTCACGTTCATCCATGCACTAGACGGTCGGTGCGGCCGGGAGGTTACGTCTGAGCCAAAACTAATCGCGTGTGATACCAAAAGCGCGTTCGAATTCGTCTGAAAACCGCCTGATTTCCTCCACAATTCGCTGTGGTTGCACAATCAGGTTGCCCAAGAAACGCTGCGCCATATCGGGTTTACGGGTGGCGATCTCGGCTGCGGCGGTTATTAACGAAAGTTGGTTGTTCACGTTATGCCGCATGTCAGCCAATTTTTGGTTCAATTCGCCCACTTGAACTGGCGTAAGAGTCACTGCTTGCAAGGGCAATCCCATAGTGAAAGAATGTTGTTCATCAGCAAGAAAAGCAAGTGAATGTCGAAGAATGCCTAATTCGTTTAAGGCAATTATGAAAAAAAGAGACCGGGATTAACCCGGTCTCTTGATCAATTTCTAAGCAGCCCCCTTATCTGCCAGTGACTTATTTAGTCAGCCGATACATTTTGTTGCTGCCATCGAGCGGTATTGTCACCGTGTTTTTGTCGCCTTGAACCTCAACCGGCTGCGCCACAGGGGACCACCCTTCGGCAGGCGTGCCGCTTTCGAGGATAAACTTGGCGCCAGGCAGGTTCGGCCATGAAACAACCACGTTGTCACCGGCTTTCTGTATGGTCAGCATGGGTTTAGCAGCACCACCATCCGCGACCACTGGTTCTGAAGCGCTGGAAACGATGGTCACAGGTGTGAGCTGGTTGGAGATATTGCCGCCCAAGTCGGCGATGTTCCAGGCCCAAACTACCACGCTGCTCGTCGTCAGCGGTTTGTCAACGGTGAGGACAACCGTCTTGCCGTCGGACTGCAGGACCGAGCTGATCACGGTAAAGCCACCGAACACCACAATGTTGTCCGGATTATTGGCCGACGCGGGGTCCAGTTGCTCGCTGAATACCAGCGTGATTGTCGGCGTATTCTTCACAGCCGTCGCGGACACAATCTTCGGTATGGAAGTATCGTTGATGACCGTCAAGGTAGCCGGAGGCGCGCTTGTTTGTATCGAGCCAGGGATTGCAACTATTGCCTGAAACTTGGTGCCATCCTGGGCCGCTGTCGTATTAGGAATCGAGTAAGTGGGACTGGTCGCCCCGTCGATATCCACATAGGCACTTGCGCCAGGCAATAGCTGTTGCCATTGATAGAAGATCGTCGTGAACGCGAAGGCGCTTACGCTGAAGCTTGCCGGCTGGGTTTTCACCACCGTGACGTCCTTTGGTTGGGACGTGATCAACAGGAGGCTCTGGTCAGGATTGTAAAAGCTGGCCAGGAAATCCCTGCTGATCGGCATCGAGCCATTGGCGGGCGTCTCAGTGACTCCCGGCAAGGTCCACGTAACCGCCAGATTGTTTGTGGACGTGCTGGCCGTCTGCAATGCTTCAATGTAATACAGCTTGCCGGCTTCCAGCGCGATTGGGCTCGACTTCTGGCCGGCCTCTTTGTTCCACTCCCGGCTGTCGGTCCCATTCTCCACCTTTGCGATCAAGACCTTCTGAGCCGGATCAGTCGACGTGCTCAGGTACAATTCCCCTTGGTCACGAGCCGCGATGTAGAATGTATAGCTGCCGGTTGCGTTCGGAGCCAGGAAGCCCGACAAGCGCTGACCAAAGCCGCCCGGTTGATTTACCGGTGCCTCGAAGCTATCTACGTAGCCGAACGAACTCGGGAAGTTCGGATAACGGCTGCTGTTCTTCAGATTAGCCAACGGACTGCTGATCCCATCCCACACTTCGCGGACCAGGAACCCGGGACTGACGGCCCACGCCGAGAAGGCGAGGCGTGAATTGGGCTTGATGATATTCCCGCTCGAGCTTGCGACGCCACTTACCGTTAAGGTAT
>JAMCZD010000050.1 GCA_023473405.1 Candidatus Omnitrophota bacterium | reverse complement strand
GACTTCACTTCGGGAAAACGATAGACCCGTTCTGCAATTGCATCAAATCCCACTTCACGCTGAGGGGTCACTTTCACGTCGATGATCGCCGTCACCCGTTCAGACTGTACTTTTTCCCAATTAATAGTTGCTGAATAGCGAAGTATGATATGTTCCGCTTACGCTTGATTTTCCTAGGTGGTTAGAAAAACGAACTGCTGATAATTGGACACTAAATCCTATCGTGTGGACGAAGCCAAATACGCGAATTTTACCTCCCTACATAGAAAATGAACCGCAAAATGGCCAAGGAACTGAAGGAGCTGGACCGCTTCCAGAACGGAAAATCCGAGGCGATCATATTGCCTCGTGGATCCGGCCGGGTAGCAGGTCCCATCGCGCATCCCGCCGCCGCTTCTTCGTAGGCGCCGGGCCCACGTCGACTTGTCGGAATAGAGGGCGATGGCGGAGGTGTCCACCCGGATGGAGGGCGGACACCTTCGCCCATCTGGTGCGCAAGTTGATGCCCCAATAGACCCCCAATCGGCCCGAAGGAGGACCCATGAACGTCCTGGCAATCAACGGTAGCCCACGGAAGAAGCATAACACCGCGACCTTGCTTGAGAACGTGTTGGCCGGCGCCAAGGCGAACGGGGCCGAGACCGGGATGGTGCACCTATACGACTATTCGTATAAGGGATGCGCCAGTTGCTTTGCTTGCAAGAAGATCGGCGGGGAGAGCTACGGCCGGTGTGCGCAACGGGACGAGATGACCCCGATCCTGGACAGGGCCGCCGAGGCCGATGCCCTGGTCCTGGGATCGCCCATGTACTTCTCTACCGAGACCGCGCAAATGCGGGCATTCAGGGAGCGCCTTCTGTTCCCATACCTGACGTACGCTCCGGCCTCCATCTTCCCGCGGAAGATCCAAACGGGTCTCGTCTACACGATGAACCTTTCCGAGGAGCAGCACGTCGCTTACGGCCAGGATAAGTCAGTGGCCGGGTCCCAGTTGTTCATGAACCTCATCTTCGGCAGCTGCGAGGTCCTGCTGTGTACGGACACCTACCAATTCGACGACTACACGAAATATTGGTCCGCGCCGATGGACGCGGATGCCAAAGCCCGGCGTCATAAGGAGGTTTTTCCCAAGGACTGCGCGCGGGCCTGCGAGATGGGGAAGAAGCTCACCACAATGGCGAAAACCGGCGCACAAGTAAAAAATTCTTAAAGCGGACATCGTCGCGCTCGCTGAAAAGATTGTTTCGTGTCGACGTCGCTATCCGACCGCGCGGTTGGTCAAGAATCCGATCGAGCCGTCTTGGAATGCGCCTTCGTCTCGATCAGCGGGGCCACCTTGGGCGCTATGATGCGTTTGCGGTTGTCTTCGACCGCGGTGAGCGCATCGGTCTCGACCATCGTCGCCAGGCAGCGGCGGGTTAGGTTCTGGTAGATGGCCGTCCCTTCCAGCTTCCAGGCCATCTCCTGTTCGGTCAGCGGGCGGAGCACCTTGGCTGGCACTCCGGCGGCAAGCGAACGGGGCGGCACTTCCATGCCGGCCTTGACGAAGCTGCAGGCGGCAACAAGAGAGGATTCGCCGATCACCGCATTGTCCATGACCACCACATTCATGCCGATCAACACGTTGCGGCCGATGGCGCAGCAATGGAGCACGGCGCCGTGGCCGATATGGCTATTCTCCTCGATCACCGTATCGTGATCGGGGAAACTGTGCACTACGCAGGTGTCCTGCACGTTGGAGCCCGCCTTCAGGACCAGCCGGCCGAAATCGCCGCGCAGACTGGCGCAGGGGCCGACATAGCAACCGGGACCGATGATCACATCGCCGATCAGCACAGCGGTCGGGTGAACGTAGGCGGTGGGATCGACGACGGGAACGAGCCCATCGATTTCATAGACACGGGGCGGTTTCAAACCAGTCTCCTTGATGTTCGTACAGCGGGATGTGAGGTTGTATGTTGAATATGCTTAGTATAAATCTTCAATACCTTCCGGGGCAAGCCGCACCGGCCTCGAACGGAATGATCTAAATGGCCATGGGGTGCCGATGAAGACGTTTGACGAAGGATTCTACATCGGTCAGGTAAACGACCATACATTCGTAAAGTCCTTGGGGATGCGGCTTCTTTCCACGCGAGATGGAAAGAGCGTCGTTGAGTGCCGCGTACGGAACAGCTTGGAAAACTTGTCGGGTATGGTTCACGGTGGCATCATTGGGACGTTTGTAGAGATGCCCATAGCAATGGCGCTACGCAGTCGAATATCCCCGTTCATTCAATTAACGACAATTGAACATAGTATTACCTTCCTTGAACCTGTTCGCGAGGGGAAGGTTACGGCTCACGCCACTATCTTGCGTCTGGGGAAGGCGATCGCGGTGGGGACCGCGGAAATCAGGAATGCGGAAGGGGTGATTGTGGCATTCGGGTCGGCAACCATTTCTCTCCATAAACCTAGGGGTACCGGCGAGCTTTCCCCATTCGTAGACAACATTCCATAGACATTGCAAAATAAAAGGGAAAACACACAGTCGGACGGGGGTAACCCCGCATACTTCAGGGCTGGGAAAGGACGAGAGACTCTACGCACCGGAGGCCGAACGATGAGCGCTTCCTTCCTGTTCGTCGGCATAGAAGTCACCAGGACCGAACTGGTCATGGCCTTTGACCCAAGCAGTGGTCTTGAGACAGTCCCCAATGATGAGAGCGGCATTCGCCATGTTCTGGAGCATCTTCAGGCCGTCTGCCCGGCACTCATCGTTCTGGAAGCTACCGGTGGAGGGTACGAAACCCCCACCATTGCCGCGCTGGCTGACGCAGGTCTTCCCGTGGTCGTGGCCAACCCACACCAAGTTCGCGATTTTGCCAAAACCGTGGGAAAACTGGCGAAGACGGACAGCATTGACGCGCGCCTCCTGGCCCTGTTTGCCGAGCGTGTGCGCCCGGTCATGCGGCCTATTCCCAGTGAAGCCCATCGGACGCTCAACGCGCTCCTGGTGCGTCGCCGCCAACTCATCGAGATGTTGGCCGTCGAACGAAATCGTCTCGAGCATGCACTTCTGCCGGTGAAAAAAAGTCTCATGCAGCATATCCATTGGTTGGAGAGATGCCTGGCCGACGTGGACTCCGACCTGGACCGGACCGTCCAGCAAAGTCCGGTGTGGCGTGCCAAGGAGGATCTCATGCGCAAGGTCATCGGTGTCGGTCCCATCCTCAGCCGTCAAGAGGATCTGAATTTTCCCCTTTTGTTGGACTTGGGAATTCCCCCCCCTTAGTCGGGGGCCAGTCCTTGGGTTCCTTGCGCTGGACGATCCCGGCCTTGACCTTTTCCTTGAGCCGGTAGCCACGGGAAAATCAAGCGTAGCGAAGAAGCCAAGAGGGACTTCATGCGGCGGTCAGGGTACCCGAAAGGGCGGTCGGGTTACGTCGTGGACCACATCGTGCCGCTGCAACGTGGCGGCTCCGATACACCGAGCACCATACAGTGGATGGCCAGGGATATTATTTTCGCTGTCGACCGAATTTGGAGGAAAAGCCGACAAGGATGGCGGTGTCAGGCGCCGCGGCCGCCTGCGGAACGGAGGCAGTGATGCCGGAGCGCAAGCCGGTTAAGTCTCCTCGCAACAAATCCGCGCAGTCGTGCGGGCTTCAATGCTGAACTGGCAGGATCCGTTGGTCCTCCTTCAACCCCCA
>JAMCZD010000070.1:591-3692 GCA_023473405.1 Candidatus Omnitrophota bacterium | reverse complement strand
CAGCCGCCGTCAGCCGCGCCCGCCAGGCGTATCCGCAACTGACGGTCGAAGTCGAGGCGGACACGATCGAGCAGGTCGAGCAGGCGCTCGATGCGGGCGCAGATTTTATTTTACTGGACAACATGCCGCCGGAGCAATTGCGAGCGGCAGTGCAACGGGTCGGGCATCGCGCGCGGACCGAGGCGAGTGGCGGCGTTAACCTGGCCACCGTTCGCGCCATAGCCGGGACGGGCGTGGACTTTATCTCGGTGGGAGCGCTTACGCACTCGGCGCGGTCGGTGGACATCGCCCTGGATTTCATCTGAGGTATGGATGCACCAACCATTGACACGCGAATCCTGGCCACCCTGCGCGACGCCAGTCCCGGGGCCGTCTCCGGAGCGGAGTTGTCTCTTCAATTGGGCATCAGCCGCGCCGCCGTCTGGGCTCGCATCGAGGAACTGCGCGCCCTGGGCTACGAGATTTCCGCCAGCCCGCATCGCGGTTATTGCCTGGCGAGCTCGCCGGACCGGCTGCATGCGGACGATTTGCTGGCCCGGCTAGGCCGGGTCAACGTGGTGGGGCGCGACGTGCGCGTTTTTCAGGAAACGACGTCCACGAATGATATCGTCGAGAAACTCGCCCGAGACGGGGTCAAGGAGGGGGTAGTGGTTTTTGCCGAGTCCCAAACCAAGGGTCGTGGGCGCCTGAGCCGGCGGTGGGTATCGCCGCCGGGGAAAGGGCTTTGGTTTTCGGTATTGCTGCGACCGGACCTGCGGCCAACCGAGGCGACGCAACTGATGGTGGCGGCGGCGACGGCTACGGCGCGCGCGCTTCGCACCGAGGCCCGTTGCGTCCCGGAGATCAAATGGCCAAACGATGTCTTGCTCAACGGCAAGAAGGTGGCGGGTATCCTTACCGAGATGAGCGCCGAGCTGGACCATATCAAGTATCTCATCCTCGGCATCGGCATCAACGCCAACCTCGATGCCGGCGAATTTCCGGTCGAGCTGAGAAAAACGGCCACGTCGATCAAGCTCGAAACCGGGGAATCCGTTGATCGTCCCGACCTCGCTGTGGCCATATTGCGGGAACTCGACCAGGATTATACCCGCATTCGATCCGGGCGATTCTCGGCGGTGGCGGATGAGTGGCAACGGCAGTGCGGCACCCTGGGAAGGCAAATCAGCATCCGCATCGGCGATCGCCTTATTCAGGGCTGCGCCGAATCGCTGGACCACGATGGTGCCCTGATCCTTCGGACGCAGCACGGCCACCTCGAACGAATTATCGGGGGCGACGTGACCTTGGAGAAGTGATCATCCTGCTGGACATTGGCAATACGCGCACCCACGCCGGCCTGGCCTCAACCGAGCGGGTGATCAAACAGGTGAAGTTTGCCACCGCAAGCTGGTTTGATCGCACCGCCGGCAATGTTATGGCCGCGGCGATCGACAAAACCGAGCTTGAAGGCGCCATTCTCTGCAGCGTGGTTCCCGACGCCACATCCATGGCTCTTGAATTCGTCCGGCAACAATGGCGCATCGAGTGTCTCGAATTAACCCACCGGAAGGTGCGCCGTCCGATCATCGATTATCCGCGACCCGAAACCATCGGACCCGACCGCCTAGCCAACGCGATTGCCCTTAGCCACCGGTTCGAACCGCCGTCCGTCGCGATCGATCTCGGCACGGCGATCACCTTCGATGTCCTCGATCACCGCGGTCATTACGTCGGCGGAATCATTGCGCCCGGCCTGTCGCTCATGAGTCGTTCGCTCAGCGGCAACACCGCCCTGCTGCCCCAGATCGAGCTGCGCGAAACCAGGGGCGTGATCGGGAAAAGCACAGTCGCCGCCATGCAAATCGGGATTCTAGCCGGCAGCCGGGGTCTCGTTCGCCATCTCATCGCCGAGCTGAAGCGGGAGCTCAACTGTCCTGGGCTGACCATAGTCGCCACCGGTGGCGATGCCCGATTGATCGCCGCCAAACTCCCCGAGATCACCAACATCGAGCCGCTCTTGACGCTCGAGGGCCTGCGCCTGGCGTGGCGGGACCAACACTTGCTTCTTGAATCCTGATCCGGGCAACCCAAGAATCCATCCGATGAATCGCATCACCAAACGGTTTGCCAGGCTCAAAAAGGCCGGCCAACAGGGTTTCATTGTTTACATCGGCGCAGGCGACCCCGACCTCGAGACTACGCGACAATTGGCCCTGGCCTTTGATCGGGCCGGAGTTGACGTGCTCGAACTGGGCGTTCCTTTTAGCGACCCGCTGGCCGATGGCTTGGTCAATCAGCTCGCCGCCCAACGCGGTTTGGACTCCGGCACCACGCCGTCCCGCGTATTCGAAGCCGTGGCCGCCGTGCGCCGGGAGAGCGAAATCCCCATCGTGCTCTACATCTACTTTAACCTGGTCCATCACTACGGAGTGGAGAAGTTCATTCGTGACGCGGCTGCCGCCGGTGTGGACGGCTTATTGGCCCTGGACTTGCCACCCGAAGAGTCCGACGGCTACGAGGCGATGATGCGTATGGCCGGGTTATCGGTGATTTACCTCGTGGCCCCTACCACACCCGAAGATCGAATCGAGATGATCGTCAAGCGCGGCACGGGCTTTATATATTATGTATCCCGGGAAGGCGTGACCGGCATGCAATCGAACGTGGCCGCCGACCTGGCCCAGAAAATCAGCCAGATTCGCCGCCATACCGAGCTGCCAATTGCCGTTGGTTTCGGCATCTCTACCCCCGACCAGGCCCGCCTCGTCGCCGCCAACTCAGATGCGGTCGTGGTCGGCAGCGCCATCGTGAATCAGATCGCCCAGTCAGGCCGCAGGCCCGACCTCGTGTCCCGCGTGACCAAGTTCGTCCAATCCCTTGCCAAAGCAATCAAACCCGGTAACCCTTAAATGAACTCGATAGCGGCAGCGTCCCATCGTTACGTGATCATCCTGGCCGGAGGCCGGGGAGAGCGGTTTTGGCCCGTCAGCCGGCAAAGGAACCCCAAGCAACTGATCCCGTTGCTCGGCAATCAATCGCTGCTGCAGCACGCCGTCGAACACGTCACCCCGCTGGTGCCTGTCCAAAATGTACTGGTCATCACCAACACACTCCAGGCT
>JAMCZD010000070.1:0-581 GCA_023473405.1 Candidatus Omnitrophota bacterium | reverse complement strand
ACCCTGGGCGCAGCCATTGTGGGGGCCCGTTCGAGCAAGGCGGTGATGGCAGTCTTGCCGGCTGATCATCTTGTTTCCGAAGCCGACAAGTTCAGCCGAGTCCTCGAGGATGCCTTCGAATTGGCCGGACGCCGCCGGGTTATCGTGACCATTGGAATCAAGCCGGTTGAACCGCACACGGGATATGGTTACATCCGAATCGGCCAGCCATTGCCTCCTCCCCCGGACGTCACTGGTTGCTCGACGGCCTTCTTCAAAGCCGACCAATTTGTCGAGAAACCCAGTCCCGATCTGGCGGTTGAATATTTGAATAGTGGACGTTATTTCTGGAATTCGGGCATGTTTATCTGGTCGTTCGAGAGTTTCATCGGCGAACTCGAACGGCATCAGCCGAACATGGCCGATGCCTGCCGGCGCTGGTCGCAAGTTGCCGGCACCGCCAGGTTCAAGCCCTTGCTGGCGGTCGACTACGCGGCTCTGGAGAGACTATCCATCGACTACGCCCTTATGGAAAAATCAAAAGAAATCGTGGTTGCCCAAGGCACCTTTGCCTGGGACGACCTCGGCTCCTGGACGGCCTT
>JAMCZD010000039.1:3422-3703 GCA_023473405.1 Candidatus Omnitrophota bacterium | reverse complement strand
GCTGCTGGGCGCCGATCCCGTTGAAGGCCAGCAGGGCGTTGGAGGTATCGAGGATTCCACCATCCCGAAGGGTCAAGCCCGACGGACTGTTATACAACGCGCTGAAGTCATCCACCGTCGGCCAGCAGTTGCTGATCACCAGGCCGGCTCCGTATTCTACAAACACGTTTCGCAGGAGCGATGCTCCGGCTCCGCTCCCAAGCACGATTCCGCTCCAATCGCCCGGCGACGGCGTTTGGCCGGGCTGATCGTTCGCCGAGGTGAAGACCATCGGGTCCAGC
>JAMCZD010000039.1:2403-3412 GCA_023473405.1 Candidatus Omnitrophota bacterium | reverse complement strand
CATTGGCGTTGATGGAGCCTTGTTGGACGGTTAGTCCCGCGCCGGGGGCAAAGCGCAGAGTGGTCCCGGGCAGGAGCGTGAGCACCGCGTTATTGACGATGGTGATGCTATGAAGTACATCGACCGTTTCCTGGCCCGGACCGCCCAGGCTCATGTTAACGCTTATATTACCGGCAATGGGATCGGACCAGGCCGCCGCAGTAACGTTTGGATTGAAGTTGTTGTTCCCGTTGAAACCGACTACGGCAAAGTAATACGCCTTCGTCCGGTCAAGGTCATTTATCTGAATCGAGCGCGCCGACGGTTCGAGAGTTTGCTTGGCGGCGAGGCCGGTTACGGAAGTAAAGTCGGCACTCTCGTAGTATAATCTGAATCCGGCGAACCCGAGAAGAGTCGAGGTGTTGTAGCCGGGCCACGACACCACGGCCGAGGACGGACCGGCGGCAGCGACCTGCACCGTCACCGGCGGCGGCACCATGCTCGGCAAGGTGAATCGGAATGGAGTCACTGTCGGCGAGCTATTGCCCGCGCTATCAACAGCAACAACCGCGGCGTAATAGGGTCGATCAAGGGTTAGGCCCTGGTAGGTATAGGCGCGCGAGCCCGAGCCAAGCGCGGATACCGGGGCGCGCCCTACAACCGAGGTAAAACTGTTCGTGTCCAGGAAAACCCGGAATCCGTTCAAGTCCGACGGCGCGGCATAGCCGGCCCAGCTCACCGTGGCGGACGAACTGTTCGAGCTGGTAAGCGAGAGAACCGGATTCACGGGCGGCGTGGCATCGACGACCAGGTTCGCCACATTCGTCAGTTCGAGCTGACCGCCGTTCACGTCCCGCGCGAGAGAGACGAATACCTTATTCGTGCCGTCCATTCCGGTCGAGAAAGTGATCGGGGGCGGCATGAAGGTGTCGTTCGACGCCGCCGTGCTGCTCCAGGAGCCGCCGGCAGGCACGATTGCCTGGACGCTCGCAGTCGAATTGGTCAGCCCGACCCGCGGGGTGAAGTTGGT
>JAMCZD010000039.1:0-2393 GCA_023473405.1 Candidatus Omnitrophota bacterium | reverse complement strand
GTATTCATGCCGCGGTTGAACTGGAAGCTGATGACGAAATTGGTCGTGGCGGGCACGGGGGCGGGATAGTTGGCAAGGACGTTGGTGATGAGCGGCAGGATGCTAACTGTATCGTAGTAGGCCACGAACTGCATGTTGGTCGGATCGATCGTCGAGAAGGTCTTGTTGAACGAGGCGCTCGTGCCGGCCTGGGCGCCGTTGAGCCGGAACTCGCGGAAGTTGTAAATATTAGGCGGATTGGTGATCGAGAGCGGGGTGCTGATGACCGCAACCTGGCCGTTGGTGTAAGTGCCGGCACCATTGACCGACGCAATGTTCGTCGGCGACGTTCCGGTAGTAACCAGGTGAAGGGTGTTGGCTTCGACGTAGTTCGCCACCACAAACCGGTTGGTGGTAACGAAATTCGTCAGGGCCGGGTTGAGGCCGATGACCAGCCCGTTCTCGGTCCAGTTCGTGAAACGATAACCGAAGTTGGCGTTGGCAACCAGCACATTGGTCGAGCCGTAAAAGTAAGTTCCCTGGCCGCTGACCGTCCCGCCTGCCGGCGGATTGTTGGAGGCCGATACAATAAAGCTGGGCAGGGTGAAATTCGCCACCAGGGTGCGATCACGCGAAATCAGGAAGGTATAATTGGTGCTGGCGCTTTGGAAAGTGCCGCCTTCGGTCCAGTTCACGAATTGGTATGGCAGAGCGGTCGTGTTTGGTTTGGCAGTAACGGTGACCGCGGAGCCGGAGGAGTATGAACCTGCGCCAGTCAGTATGCCTGCCCCGGCGGGCAAGCTCTGCACTGTGACATTGAATTGAGCCGTGATGGCGAAGTTGGTGATCGCGGTGTTGTTTGCCTCGGCGGCAGCGTGGCCACTCGGGTTGTTCTCGAACAGAGCATTGCCCGAATCGGTAATGATCTGAACCTGATACACCCCGGCATTGGTGGCAGTCACGGTTTGGAGTCGAGAGAGCGAGGCATCGGGCGCAAGGCTGCTCGATTCGGTTTGTTCGTTGTTCACCAGCAGCGTGCCCGTGGTTTGATTCCGCACGACGAATCGTTCCTTGAATCCGCCCGGGGCAATGGCGTTGCCGCGATTAGCCGTGTTCCAAGTAATAGTAAAGACGCTGCTGCTATTGGGTCCAGTAACGCCCAGGCTCTCGACCGTTAAGTCCGGATACGGCGCCACGCTCACATGGAACGTCCCAGCCGACATGGTTACGTTGTCACCTTTGAACAGGAACTCGTTCACCGCATTCCCGGCGTCGGTTTGGACTATGAGATAGAAGTCGCCGCTTATCCCGTCAGGCAGCTTGAAGACCTTGCTGACCGTGTAAGTGCCGCCTGTATTAAGGACTCCGCTGTGCGCAAATAATCCGAGCGGGATGTCGTCCGCGTTTCCCAGGATCAGATCGCTCGAGAAAACGGCGCGGTCCAGCCAGTCCGCGGTCGCCGTGGGCTCATTGCCTATATTCTCCACCGTGAATGAGTAACTGACGTTCTGGCCGCTGAGGATGCCGCCGCCGGAGGGCGGATTTGCGACTGAAACAACCAGGTTCGGGAAATTGAGGCTGCCGGTCGGCACGATCTGCACGTCGAGGATGTACTGATCGTTCAATCCACCGGTGCCGCTGCCGGCGCGCAATACAGCATAGTAGGTGCCTGTCGCGCTGATGGGCACATTGGCGACACCATCGCTGGGCCGCCCGCCGGGGGCCTCGTTCTGGTAGGCATTGGCAGAGTTATAGACGCTGACCACGGGCATAAGGGCGCTGCTGCCCGGCAACCGCACGCTGAGGTATACGCTGTAACCATTGCTCACCGTGCCCAGATTGTAATAGTCGAGGTCCGCCGCCAGGCGAACCTCACCGGCTATGCTCGAGGATTGCGTGTTGCCGCTGACGCTGAATTCGAGCGGGTTGGCCTTGGCGATGCTTCCGTTGTCCTCCGCCTCCATTTGCAACGGCGGTGTGACCGTCGTGACCCGAAGGCGGTATTCGCCCAGATACTGGTAATTGACCGACACCACGACGAGGTAAACACCGTTGGTGGGCAGGGCAAACACACCGGACTGATAATCGCCGTTGTAGTTCGCATCGAACTGGGTCAGGACCGAACCATCGGGCTTAAGGACTTTATAATGCAGGCCGCTGGCGTTGGGACTGCCGGGAACAAAGGTAGCCAGGTTGAATAAATCGCCTCCCGTTCCCGCAAAACTCCAGTAGTCAACCTCGGACCGGTTGGACAGGTTGCCGCGCCCGGCGGCGGTCTTCAACCCGGGCGGGTCCTCGACCAATGGGAGCAATGTGGCGCTCGAAGGCGTGTTGTTGGTGCGGCTTTCCATGGCGTAGCCGGGAACATCGCCAATAACGAAGTAATTTACAAAGGGCGCGGTCATCGGATTGCC
>JAMCZD010000478.1 GCA_023473405.1 Candidatus Omnitrophota bacterium | reverse complement strand
TGTTCAAGCGAATCCACAATACCCTCTCGTGCCAGCCTGGGGCAACGCCCCGGGATTGCACCCATTTATCCCCCGGACCACAAACGGCGCATGACTGGGACGGTCTTTCAGCCCTTGGATTTGTTTGGGGGTGCTGTTCATGGGGTGTTGCCCCGAGCTGAGATAGCGTCGTACCTATGGTGCTCAGTGGATGCGCGCGGATTTAATTCACGAAGGAAACAGCAAGGAAACAAAGGCAACTGAGAATTTTGTCTCACCCCCGCCCATCGGAAGGGGCGTCTTACCGGCTTGACCGCCTGACAGTGGTCTGATAATAGAGGGTATTGTGGATTCGCTTGAACATCTCGTCTGGGCCCGATTGCCAAAAGTCTTCGGGACTTGATAATACGAGTCACGTGATGATCGGGCATTAATTACGCCAGCGCAGACAAGGGATTATGGAATCGGTCGGCACGCATCGAACCAAGCTGCCGGAGCTTTCGTGGCTGATGGACGTCACTGAAACACGTCCGCCGATCAGCGAGTTATCGCCCATTTGGGTGCGTCATGCCGTAGTGACATCGGGCCCGCCTATTCCGCATCCGGAACGGCATCCTTATTGCGAGATCGGCATTTGCCTCGAGGGATCGGGCTGGCACTTTGTCGAGCAGGAAAAGGCGATTCGTATTCCGGGGGATTTATTCCTGACCGGGCCTGGGGTGCCGCATTGGGGTAGGATCACCGAGTATCCGCTGCGGACCATCACCGTTTTTTTCTTGCCCAGCGTTTTGGTGGAGTTGCGCCCGGCCAGCGATGGACCGCGGATTCTTCGCCGCTTCACCGCCGTCCAGTCCTTGGATGAGCGCATGGTGCGTCCCTCGCCGGAGTTGCGGGCTCGGCTGACTTCGTTGTTCGAGGAGATTGTTGTTGAATTCGAGCACAACCAGTTCGGGCGTGAGATTCGATTGCGCACCCTGCTGACCGAATTGCTCGTGGTTTTGCTTCGCTGGGAGCAACAACAGGGGCGCAAACTCAGCGGCCACCTCCTGGATGTCGATTGGAACCCGATCAGCAGGGCGCTGGAATATCTGCGCGAGCATTACTCCGAACCGGTCTATGCGCGCAACGTGGCGCGGACCGCCGGGGTCAGCGAATCCCGGCTGAAGGTCCTGTTTCACAATGCCTTGGGGATGTCGTGGGTGAAATATTTGCAGGGATACCGAATTCACCGGGCGGCGGCGTTGATGAATGAGATCGGTTGCAATGTCACCGACGCGGCCATGGCGGTGGGCTTCGAGAGCCTGAGCCATTTCAACACCGTTTTCAGGTCTTTCATGGGTGTGCCACCCAAGGCCTATGGCAAGATCACTCGCCAAGGGGGGGCACTGGGAGACAATTCCCGCGAATCAGGCTCGTCCTAGACCCACCGAGGAGACATCGAGCAATGAGCATTGAAAAATGGTCATTGGTCATTGATGCGCCGTCCGAGGGGCTATTCTTTCTTATACTCGATCAGCAACGATCCGGGTCTGGTGGGGATGTCGAGTCTTAAATGTCGGAGATCGGCGCCCTTGATTCGAATGGGATTCTCGGGGTCGTAAGTGTGATACATGGTTACCTGGTAGCTTCCCTCCGGGTCGATCTCGCGGAGTTCACAGTCGTAACTGGCGTAGGGCGATTGATCGCGCCGGAACGCCATGATCATCCCGTCGCTCTTATCCTGTCGGTGATACTGCATAACGCACCAGACCCGGGGATCGGCGTTAGCCTCCGAGAGCACAAAGAAATCGCCAAAGAAGTACTTGCGTATCCTTTTGCCTTCGGCTATGCCGCGTTTCAGGAGTTCTCGAGGGTAGTTCGGTGGACGAATGTCTTCGGCAAAGGCTATGCCGGCGTTGAAACCGCTTCGAAAGTGGTAGGGATCGGCGCCCATCTGTCCGACTACGCTGAACGGGACGTAACGGTTGAGCCCGGCGCTCATGAGTTGGTTCTTGATGGCTGCCAGGTCAACCGTGGCAGGATTGGCGTCGAGCATATCGCAGGTGTTATCGCTTCTCCACAGGGGAACGGACCGGGACATGGTTTCGAGATCGATTCTCCTGCCGCCGCTCGCGCAGTCGTCGATGAACAAGCCGGGGTTGGCAGCGAGGATATCGTCCCACATCCGATACAACCCTTCCACATAGCGCATCTCGGTCATGCCAACCCGGTTAGAATCCTTGGCGTCCATGAACTGCCAGAAACCGAGGGGATCGATGTTGTAGTCGATGCGCAGGCACGAGAGCTTGTAGGCCTTGATGGCGGCGTTCAGGTAGTCGGTCATGTACTTGCGGGCCTCGGGGATGCCGAGGTTATAGAGGCCGCCGCCGTTGCCGGACGGTGAGATGACCCATTCCGGATGCTCCTTGGCGATAAAGGTGCCGGCGACCACCCTCTCCGGTTCGAACCACATCAGGTACTTCAGACCCGCCTTCTCGACCGCATCCGCGATGGCCCTGATCCCGTGTGGGAACCGGTCCTTGGGTTCCACGCGTTCAATGGGGAAGCCGTAGTTTCCCATGCTGTTTGGGAACCCGCTCGGGCCAGTCCAATAAGCATCGAGCCAAAACATCTCAAACCCGAGTCCGCGCAGCGAATCGAGGTGAGAGAGCACGTTCTGTTCGTTGGAATTGTTCAGCTCATAGAACGAGGTGCTGAGGTGGACGATGGGAGGGAGCACGTTTTTGCCACCGATTCTGGGGGTGATATGGGCGAGCATGGTCTTCCGGAAAAGGTTGTAAGCGTGCCACGGGTCTGGTCCTTGCCAGTAAAGCTGCATCATGCGCGGGCTGCGGAGGCTTTCGCCCGGATGAAGAATGGTATGCAGGTTTTGCATTCCAGCCTGTGTGCTTAGCTCTCCATCCTTGATCTCGACAGTGGCCGTCCATTGGCCGGACCAGCCGATCGCGGTGATTACGCCGCCGGTTCCCCAGTCGAGGTTGAACCATGGAGAGACATTCGAAGACCGGCCATTCGTGGCCGAGAAATCGATCCGCCGCCCGGCGCTTACCGCTTGGTCGAACGGCATCCAGTCGTCAACCGCGCAGGGGGCGCCGTTCAGCCGGTGCAGGACAACGTTTGCCGCCGCACCCACGGTAACGCGGCTGTTTACTGCCCGAATCCGCTCGATGACAGGCGTGTCTTTGGTGCCTTTATTGGTGAAGTATACAGTCCAATCGACGCCGGGTGTGTCGGTATAAACCGTGACCACCGCCTTGACTTCCAAGCCGGTCTCGGGGTCATCGAAGGTCAGCGCTCTCCGACGCCGGGTCGAGTCTACCGCTTCGTCTGTTACTTCGCGTTTCCAGGAATCGATGAAATCGGAGGACGGCCTTCCCGCGTATACAAAAGAGAATGGAAGCCCCGTATGCACCATGGCCCGCGCCGCAAGCTCGTCGATCCAAAGCTCGGTGCCATCTTCAAGGGTTACCTTGCCATCAACCCAGTCACCCTGGTCCCAACCCCTGCCGTCACCGCCATCGTCAACGATGAGGTCGAACTCGAGCGCCCCGTTCAAAGGCACCGTTATGGACTCGGGCGCG
Organism: Candidatus Omnitrophota bacterium; assembly: GCA_023473405.1. Lineage (GTDB taxonomy): Bacteria > Verrucomicrobiota > Verrucomicrobiia > Limisphaerales > UBA1319 > JAMCZD01. The sequence continues at coordinate 171 of JAMCZD010000478.1, read as the reverse complement.
GCGCCGGCTTTGACAATATCCGTGGTCCATAGGTTCTTGTAGCCGGCCTTGACGCTGAATCTAACCGAGGCGGCGGTGCCGTCTACGTTCCTATCAAGCCCGATAACGGCGCTGAACGTCTTTGCCCGTTTCGGCAGCGAGACCCGCAGGGGTTGGGACCAGGGGGACTGG
>JAMCZD010000114.1 GCA_023473405.1 Candidatus Omnitrophota bacterium | reverse complement strand
GCCTAACGAAATCGTGGGTCTGGCCATCGAGATCGCCCAAGGCAACCACGGCCCAGCCTTCCCGCGGCCACGCCTGTTCTCCGCCTTGCAGAATCTTGACGCGAAGCGGTTGGCCGAGGTCCTGATGGTAGTACTCCTTCATGGCTCGTCCCGTGACGCGTATGGCTCCTGCCTTTGGCGCTATCCATGTCCGGACACACATAGCCGAGGAAGATGCCTGCTGCCACCCCCGACCGCATCGGGCGGTGCCGGCGGCTTCCCAATAACCCTCGGCCCCGCCTCGCTGGTTGGGTGTTCCTCCCACTTCGGCGGTCGGCACCCCGGCGCGCGGGACCCAGGTCATGGGGGTAAAAGCGCGGCCATCCAAGGAAGTCTCGGCCTGCCAGCCATTCCGGCCGGCTTCGGGATAGAGCGCGCCGAGGGCGGCGTAAACGAGGGGGCTATCCGGCAGGGGCTCAGCCCTGGACCATCCGCTCCTGTTCCCGTCGCCATCGACCGTTCTAACGGAATACACCGCTCGGGAGTCCCATCCTTCGAACCGGTCGAAGAAGAACGTTCCCGTGCCGCATTTGCCCAGGACTTTGCCATTACGACGAACCTCGTAATAACTGATCCAGTTGTTGTCCGAGGCGGGGGACCAGTAAATGGCTACCCCGGTATGGCCGAGGTTGGTTTCCCGGCGGGTGAATACTCGGCCGGGGGCCGTCGGTGCTACTTTATCTCGTCCGCCGCGGGGCCGGTTGGGGAGGTTGAGGTAGACGAGCTCGCCCGGGGCCTGGTTTTGAATCAGCAATCCCTTCTCCATGAGCTCGAGGCCGGTGCGAGTCTCGGATGGTTTGCCGGAGTCCCATTCGACCAGGTAGTTTTCACCTTCCCGCAAGCCGCGCGGATAAAGGGCAACCTCGCCTTTGGCTTGGTGTTTCAGCACGATAAGCGACCGGGTCCGGTCGTGGTTCAGCCGTTGAAAGTAGTAATGTTCGGCATCGCCCTTGACTACGGGATGGGCCACGAGCGACCAACGACCGGCAACTCCTTCTTTCAAGAGGTAATGATAAAGGTCGGCTATGATGCGCATCTGTTCGATCTCGTCATCGGCGATATAAAGTCCCCACTTGGGAGCCATGGTCAGCATCCGGCGGCTGATGTCGGGATAGTACTTGAGTCCACCGCGGCCTGGCTGATAGGTAGCGAAGTTATCGAACCACTTATCGGGTAGTTCGAGGTATGAGAAGTAAAAATTGGTAAGGTCGCTACCGGGGCCGTCGGTGTCGTAGTGGACATCGCCGTATCGCTGGATATCGAACGTGTGGGAGTAAGTGCTGCCGCCGCTGCATGTTTGCCAGGAGCAACGGGGATGCCTTTTCAGCCAACCCGTCACTTCCTCGCGAAAGGCTCGCTCGAAGTCAAAGTTGAACCCGAGGCCGTCAGTGCGCCACTGGAAGTTCCCCCAGGAACCCACCTTCGTATCCATTACTCCAGAGGTGGGATCGCCGGGGAACCAGAGGGCGCGTTTCATTCCGCCTTTCGTCAGGTACCGCATGGTTTCGGCGTAATCGGGGCCTTCGCGATTGCCTGCCCAGATATTGGGATTGGCCGACCAGCCGGCGTCGTCCCAGATGACCTCCATGCCCGTTTCACGCAGGTAATCCGCCCAGTCCATATCCGAATAGGCCAGGCGCCCGGCGAATTGTTCCTGCAAATTGGTGGCGCCGTACCAACAAGCCGTAGTCCACTCCATCAGGGCGAACCAGTCGTCGTGCGTGTAGTCCCAAAGGTATTCGTACTGCCAGGCGTACAACCGGGCCGCCATGTCATCGAGACTGCGATTGAACACGCCCAGCTCGAGAGCGGGAAATGCGAACCGCCCGCCGGGAGCGATCGTCTTGCTCGGTACCTCCGGCAGACGAGCCGACAGGAGCGTCGGTTCCGACGGTTCACGGTCAACCGCAAGCCGCCATTGGCCGATGAACTCGAGCGCCACAAACAAACCGTCAGCCCCGGTCCGTTGCAGGGCCATCCAAGGCACAAACGCTGCCGTTGCCGTGCCGCTCAGGGCACGGTGATACGACTCGGCCACTTTTTCGCTGTGCATTTGTCCCTGGTTCGTCTGACTGTTGCCGCCGATCATCCAGTAACACTGGAACGGGTCTGCGCCTTCGATTGACAATGGCAGAGACAGGATGTCTTGAAATGGTTTGAGCGAGACGGGTTTTTTTCCGCGATTCTCGAGTTCGATCCACTGTCTCAGCACTGGCGACCTTGGGTAAGCAAGGACGTGATAAACGGCGCGCAGTTCATCCTGACCGAGCCACAGATCAAGCTGAACAGCCGGACGTCCGCCTGTGGCGACCTTACGTTCTTCCCCACCTAACAAATCCCACCCTTTGACCTTGGGTTTTTCGGGCATTTCGTTACCGGACTTTTCGGTAATGAGCAACACCATAACATCAGTGTCCCCGGTGCTGACGTCCCGTGCCGCGCCGCTGATGGTCACTGTCCCGTCCTTGGGCGCTTTCCAGACGCGCACGGCATCGTATTGGTTCGATGGATGGATCAGGGTGGGGCCAATATGAGGGACCGGTTCCGGGGCGCGATATTCGCTCCCTGGACTTGGGATGCGCATGTTTTCCGGACGGGTCGGATGGCGTTCGACGGCGTCCATAAAATCAAGGAAACCCGTGTCCGGAATGCGCACGCAGTAAAACCACATCGGTCCCTGATCGAGCCGGGTATCCCGCTCCGACGCATACCGGTCCCCATCGCCGTAGTTGACCGTGACTGGCCATTGCACCTCGTCGCCGTAATAAGACCCATGCGGACCGACGGCGAATCCGATCATATCGCCTTTGCGGACGGTCAGTCGAAGGTTGTCCGAGTCAGGATCAGCAGAGCCATTCAGCGGCAAGTACTTCGACCACACCTCCTTGACGTTATAACGCTCGACGACGTAAGGGGTGCCCAATGACAACGGTTGCCACGGGATAGAGTCATTGGCGTATTCGTGGGCAGGCAAGCAAAGCTTGTTCTTGAAACTGGCGAGGAACAACCTGCCCAGTCTTGACTCGAACGTCAGTTGAATGGCGTCGGTGCCGATCTCCCATCGTTTACCATCGGCGCTGGCGCGCGCGAAGGCGTCGTCAACCTTCACATCGGCTGCCCCGCACGCCGGTCCCGGCAGGCCTATTACCAGCAGCAACCCAAGGATTTGGGGGACAGGGTCTGGAATAAATACGCCCGTTTCGCAACCGCCCGGACCTTGCCACCACGCCAAACGGTTGAGAGCACGTTTTAAGATTGCCAGTGCATATTGATGAAACGACATGGGCTTAAATTCAGCGGCATTGTAAACACGCAACCCCCGAAGTCGAGTCCTAAACTTGGGCTTATCTCAAAAGCCTGGGGGTCCTACCCTTTGTCTCACACTTCATTGAATTTGCCTGATCCTCGACTAGTGTGGTTTAGACGCTCCAAGTGAACGACAAGGTGGAGGACGAAGTGGAGAGGACTGGGATTCTTGGGATGAGACCAAACCTACCAAAGTTCGACCGGCCCATGCGGGACGGGAACGGAGCTGGGCGCCGAGGCAGTTGTTTCTTCCATGAAAGAGGAGACCAATGGGAGGGGCCGATAGTTGGGCAGCCGATGTGAAGGTTGACGACGCCTTCGCGCGCGCCAGCGCCGATGGTAAACGATGGGAGATCGGCACCGACGCCATTC
>JAMCZD010000234.1 GCA_023473405.1 Candidatus Omnitrophota bacterium | reverse complement strand
GTTGGTGAAGGATCGGGCGTCCACCGAGATAGACTTATGGCCGCCCAGGCGGCGAATTTGGTGGTCCTCGATGGCCGTAAGCAGCTTCGCTTGCAAGGCTGCTGAGAGGCTCGACATCTCGTCCAGGAACAGGGTGCCGCCGTCGGCGGCCTCGAACAAGCCTATGCGCGCCGTCCGTGCGTCGGTAAAAGCACCGCGTTCGTGCCCGAACAACTCGGATTCCGCCAGTGATTCGGGTACGGCCGAGCAATTCATTTCGACCATTGGCTGCGCGGTGCGCGGCCCATGATGATGCAACCAGCGGGCAATGGAAGTCTTGCCGGTCCCGGTTTCACCTTCGATGAGCACCGGGGGCAGGTCTGTTTTTAACCGGTTGTCCGCCGCCAGGATTTTTTGCAACTGCACTTCCAGGCCGGACAATGTATCTCCGAAATAAAAGACATTGCCGCCGCGGACGGCGTCGCTTCGCCGGTGCTCTTCGATCCGGGCGGATTGCCTGGCGCGGCGGGCGCGGTTGATTACGAGCGGAAGCTCTTCGAGGTCGAAAGGCTTGACCAGGTAATCCAAGGCGCCCAGGCGCATTGCTTCCACGGCGCCGGCCACGCCGCCTTGGGCGGTCATGACCAGCACGCCCGTGTTAGCCGGGACCTGCTTTTGCGCCAGCAAATCGGTGCCCAATCCATCCGGGAGATGAACGTCGAGAAGGATGAAGTCGAAACTCAAGTCGGTCAGAAATTGCCGCGCCCCGGCGAGCGTGCTGGTCCCGGCCAAATCGGCGCCCAGGCGTTCCAAATGCGCCGCGATCTGCTTGCGCAGCAGCAGTTCGTCCTCGATGACCAGTATGCTCAGTCCAGCCAATCCAAGTTCCTGCATAGATGGCGCAAGCGGATTCATGGGGCGCGGCAGTTCAAGCCGACCGATACTCACTTCACGGTTGGCAGCGATACTCGATAAGGGCGGCTCCCGGTCGTTGGGGAATGGAAATCCGCAGCCCGTTTTCGAGCAGCTCGCTTCCGGTCATCTCGACGGAGAACGATTCGTCGAAGTTGGTTACTTGATAACGCCGGTCTGGATCGAGACCTTTGAGTTTGAACTGGGCCACTTCGTAATCGCTGTTGGCGCGGCGGAAAGCTTCAACCATGCCCTGGCCTTTTTCGGGGCAATCGAATTGCCAGGCCATCCAGACGTCGTTATCGACTCGGTAAGGTGTCAAGGGATAATAATCTCCGAAGAAATCATTGCCGACCTGGCGCCACTGGTTGTATAGGCGGCGGAGCTGGGCGTAATCGGTCTGGCGATTGCGCATGTCGTAGCAAGCGGTTGCATGGGGGCACATTTGGCTGCGGAAGACGTAGGGGTCGGTGGAATTGATCCCGGTCCCATAGAACGGCAACCAGAAGGCGATCCCGTAGGTGTGAAGCTGCTGACTGACAGGTTCGAGTATATAATCGCTGCGGAGCAGGGGCACGGCGCGGCGCATAGTCTCGAGGTCATTGCGACGTCCGCCGGAGGCGCAGGAATCTATTAACATGTTCGGGTGTCTTCGGCGTAGCTCGTCCCAGTAAGCGAGGTAGCCGGTCACGTACCTGATTTCGGTAATGCCTTGACGGTCCGGGGCATCGTTGGCACGCCAGAAGCCGAGCGGATCGATGTTGAAATCGTTCCGATACAGATCGATTCCTTGTTCGCGGATCAGCTTGTCAACATGGTCGGTCAGCCACTGCCGTGTCTCGGGGTTGCCCAGGTTGAGGAGACGGTCGCCTGAGCCGCTGCCGAGCAGCCAGGATGGATCGTGTTGATACAGCCAGGTGCCGGGATCGACCCGTTCGGGTTCAAACCATACGATGCATTTGACGCCTTTGGAATGGGCATGATCTGTAATGGCGCGCAAACCGCCAGGGAACCGGTTGGTATCAACCTCCCAGGTGCCGGTATTGGGCCAGCCGCCATTGTTTACATACCAGCCGGCGTCCATCCACCAGTAATCGAGCTTGAGGCCTTCTTCGAGATAGCGGTCCACGAACATGATCTGGTTGTCGCGGTTGGCATGGATCATTTCTCCGTATTGATGGGAGCTGCAAGCGGCCAGCTCGAGTGGTGGCAGCGCGCCGTCCTGCCGGGGCAGATTATATGCCAGCATCCAGCGCCGCCAGATATTCTGGGCACGAATCCAATCGCCTTGGTAAAATTGAAGCACAACCAGCGGTGAACGCACTTCCTCGCCCGGATGCAATATGAAATGCGTCAATTCCTGTCCCCCTCGAACCCGCATGCCATTGAGGGGGTCCCGCTGGAATTGAGCCGCCCATTGGCCGGGCCAGCCGATAACGACGATGACGCCTTCGCTGGGCCATTGCAAATCGAAGTATGGCCAGTCGCTGTTCGATGGGCGACCGCCGGCCGCCGAGATGCGCTTGACGCTGTTGGGCGGCATTGGGGTGGCAAACGGCTCGTAATCCGTCGGGGTGCAAGGGCTGCCGGTGTTGTGGTGCAGTACAAATTCGCCCTCGGCATTGCGCTCGAATCGCGTATCGAGGGCTTGGATGTCCGAGAGGATGGGGGTGTCTTGGGACCCGGTGTTTTTGAAGTAAAGCGTCCATTCCACAGTTGGGAAATCGCGGTATTGGATTGCCACGCAGCGGACCAATAAACCGGTCTGAGGATCGGTGTATGAATCCGTGATTTGGGTGCGGTGCTCGTCCAGCGGACGCGTCTCGCGTTGCGTCTTCCAATCCTTCATGAAGTCCTGCGAGGCGCGGTTATCATATTTGAAAGAGAAGGCGGGTTCGGCGGTGTAAGGGCCTCGGCCCTGGCCTAAGATGGGGAGGTCGCCAAGCCAGACTGAGCCTCCGTCGGCCAGTTCGACTTTGGCGTCGGCCCAATCCGCTTGATCGCAACCGATTCCATCCCCGGCATCGCCGACTTCGAGGGTAAACTCGGCGGCGTTATCGAGGTCGACGTTTACGGGCACACCGGCCATGCCTTCATGCATGACGGCGGAACGAAAGAGTTCTTTGCCGTTCGCATTTACCGAGAAAATGATGCTGCCTCGGCCGCCGCTGGTTTGGTCGTTGCTGTCAACACCGGCAATGGCGGAAAGGCGTTTGCCGGGGCCGGGGAGGCGGACCACTACCTTGCTGACGGCGTGACAGTAGAGTCCTCGAGTGTATTGGGCGTTGACGATCCGGAGGGGTTTACCCCCGCGCGCATTGCGTTGCACCGGATCGTTGTTGGCCAGCACCGTCAAGCCCGGTTCCGGTTTGCTGGCTTCCTGGGTATTCATCAATTTGGCGGACACCCAGCGATTGGCTTCGCCCAACTCGCCGGGGGTTACCTTGGTAGCCAACGATGCCGGTGTCCATGTGAAAAAGGAACAGGCGACGATTACGCTCGATAAGTATGTCAATTTCATCGTTCTATCTCATTTCTTGAATTCTTTGTACCACGTCTGCCGCGTCCTTGAACAGATTTTTTGCCCTGGCAACGCGTTTTCGTCTCCGGTGCTGGCCACGATCAAGCCGAGGTGTGGGGCAGACCTCCGGTCTGACGGTTCACCGGGTCTCCGGCCCGGTCTTTTTCATTTATTAAACGCGGACGAAGTGGAGACCCAGTTTTGGGGGCTATCCAAAGCCGCGGAGCCGGAGGCTCCTGGAACCGGCAGACCGGAGGTCTACCCCACGGGGGAGGGATTTCGCGGCAACCGGGAAGGGGGGGAGTGCGCCTTGG
>JAMCZD010000034.1 GCA_023473405.1 Candidatus Omnitrophota bacterium | reverse complement strand
CGCTTGTGATTACCGGGATGCTGCCCGGCGGCCTGCTGACGACCACCAGCATCGTGGAGAACTACCCGGGATTTCCAGATGGGATTGACGGGTATGAATTGATGAGCCGGATGCAGCGACAGGCGGAAAAGTTTGGCGCGCGGGTCCAGTCCGGGACGGTTGAATCGGTTGATTTTTCGAAGAACCCATTCTGGCTGACGGTGGACGGCGAATTGGTGGTGAGTCGAACGGTTATCATTGCATGCGGCGCCAGCCACCGGCACTTGGGCCTGGAGAGTGAAGCTGCGCTGGAACGTAAAGGGGTGACTTACTGTGCCACCTGCGATGGCGCACTGCCGGTCTTTCGCAATCGTCCGCTGGTGGTGGTGGGCGGGGGGGATTCGGCGTGCGAAGAGGCGACCTACCTGACCCGCTTTGGATCGATCGTTTACCTTGTCCACCGGCGAGACATGCTTCGGGCCTCGAAGATCATGGCCGAACGCGCCCTGTCAAATTCCAGGATCAAACCCATCTGGGATTCCGTCATCACCGAAATCCTGGACGCCAAGCAGGACAAGGTGACGGGGGTGCGGTTGCGCAACGTAAAGAGCGGGACCGAGCAGGTGCTGGAATGCGCCGGCGTGTTTGTGGCTATCGGCCAAATCCCGAACACGGAGCTTTTCAAGGGGCAGATCGAGCTCGATCCGAACGGTTTCGTGCTTGCCAAGCGCGGTTCGGAAACGAGCGTGCCGGGTGTTTTTGTGGCGGGCGATTGCGCCGACCACGTGTATCGACAGGCGGTGACGGCCGCGGGCACAGGCTGCGCGGCGGCAATCGATGCCGAACGTTATCTGTCTCGAACCCAATAACCGGCGGTGCAAGGCGGTTCAATCCAACGTCTGCTTTCGCTCCCGCCCCGGATGGCGGAGGAATTCGAGGCGTTGGAAGGTTGCCCACGGCCCGGCTGGACTGCCGTCAGCGACCCACCCGATAGCAATTTGGGATCGGGCGGCGGGACGGCGCATGCGTTGGTCGAAGCCTGGCGATCGAGCGGCGCGGACCGTTCCTTTTCGGACTGGCTCGATGCCGGACGGAAACTGATCGTTCTTGGCGGCGGGCAAAACCGGCGCCTGCCCGCTTACGCGCCGGTGGGCAAGATGCTGATGCCTATCCCGGTTTTTCGGTGGGCGCGAGGTCAGCGATTGACGCAAACCTTGTTGGACCTGCAATTGCCCGAGTACCGGCGCGTCTTTGACCTAGCGGGTAGCAGGGTGGTGGCGATGGTGGCAAGCGGAGACGTCTTTTTGAGGCTGCCGAGCGAGCTGCCTCAACTGCCGGCAGTGGATGTTTTGGGATTGGGGATGTGGGTGACGCCTGAAACGGCGCAACACTTTGGCGTATTCTTCTCTCCCCGGGAGCGCCCCGGGGAGCTGGCGTTCTATCTGCAGAAACCCTCTCCATCCCGGATTCGCCAACTGTCCGCATCCCACCTTTATTTGGTGGACTCGGGGATATGGCTGTTGAGCGAACGGGCGGTGGGAGTGATATTGCGGCACTCCGGATGGGACGAGGTCAGTCAGGATTTTCGGGGTGGTTCAGCCGGATTCTACGAGTTGTATGGCCAATTCGGTCTCGCCCTCGGCCAGTCGCCGACCGAGCGCGACGCCGAGGTGAATGCATTGTCGTCGTCCGTGGCACCGTTGCCCGCCGCCCAGTTCTTTCACTTCGGCGCCAGCCGCCACATGATCGAGTCCATCTCCGCCTTGCAGAACCTCGAGCTGGACGAGACCAAGCTGGGATTGGCGGGGGCTAGAAGGCATCCGGACCAATATCTGCAAAACGCGCGATTCGCGTTTCCCCTGCGGCTCGAAGAGAACCACACCTTGTGGATCGAGAACAGCACGATACCGGCCACCTGGCGCCTGGCCTTTGATCACGTGTTGACCGGCGTCCCCGATAACCAATGGGATTTGCGATTGGAACCGGGAGTTTGTCTCGATTTTGCTCCCATCGGCAAAAACCAATACTGCGTTCGCTCCTATGGGATAGACGATCCTTTCGCCGGAGGGGTGGGGGACTCGGACACCGTATGGCTGGGCCGTTCGTGCATTGATTGGTTCCAGCAGCGCGGGATCGACCTCGCCGCTGCGGGCATTGATGCGCGGACCGACATTCAAGAGGCGCCCCTGTTTCCCGTCCTTACCCGCAGCGGGTGCCATCCGCGTTTCCTCGAATGGCTCTTTGCCGCCAAACCGGATTTGACCGGGGACAATTTTGCCCGGCGCTGGCTCGAGCTTCCACGCTTGTCGGCCAGTCAAATCGCGGAGCGCATCGACCTCTCCCGGTTATATTGCCAGCGAGCGGACAACCGTCTTCACTGCCTGGCGCCCATGCTGGACAATCACCGGTGGAGCGTGTTTTTCAAGCTCGACCTCGAGTCCACCGCCAAACTGTATGCCGAAGCGGGCCATCGGCTGCCGGAACCGGTGGACTCTTCCGAAACCGGCGTCAGTCCAATGCATTTGGTGCGGGATCAAATGTTTCGCGCAGCGGTAATGCGGCACCGGGGACAACCCGATTGGGCTCTGCACGAAGAACAGGCCTTTGATCACCTCCGCCGCATGCTCGAACGTGACGCCCAACTGACGCCCGTTTGCCCGCAATGCCGTGTGATCGAGGACCAGATCGTTTGGGGCCGCAGTCCAGTGCGCCTCGATTTGGCCGGAGGCTGGACGGATACACCGCCGTATTGCCTGGAGAATGGCGGACGGGTGGTGAATCTGGCGGTTGACCTGAACGGACAGCCGCCCATCCAGGTCTTTGCCAAGCTGTCGGAAGGCTTCGAGTTGGTCATGCGGTCTATCGACCTGGGCCGTGAACAACACGTCCGCACTTATGCCGAGCTCGAGGCCTTTACCCATCCGGGCGACGAATTCGCCCTCGCCAAGGCCGCCTTTGCCTTGACGGGTTTCCTGCCGCGATTTCACTCCCGGGGCGGCTTTGCTTCCCTCGAAGACCAGCTCCGTGATTTTGGCGGAGGCATCGAAGTGTCGCTGCTCTCCGCGGTCCCAAAGGGGTCCGGGCTGGGGACCAGCAGCATCTTGTCGGCTACGCTGCTGGCGACGCTGGGCGAGCTCTGCGGATTGAGCTGGGACCGGGAGGATTTGTTTGCGCGAACGCTGGCGCTCGAACAGATGCTCACCACCGGGGGCGGATGGCAAGACCAGGCCGGGGGCCTTTTCCGCGGCATCAAATTGATCGAGACCGGGCCGGGGTTGGCTCAAAAACCGACCTTGCGATGGTTGCCGGAGTACCTGTTCGGCAATGATTTCGCCAACCAATCGATCCTGCTCTATTACACCGGCTTGACTCGGTTGGCGAAGAACATCCTGCGGGAGATTGTCCGGGGCATCTTCCTCAATTCGCCGGACCATCTGGAGACTGTGGCGGCCATCGGCGCGAACGCAACCATGGCTTTCAATGCCATTCAAAAGGCCGATTACGCCGGCCTGGCAGCGGCCGTCCGCACCAGTTGGCAGTTGAACCAACGCCTCGATTCAGGAACCAACCCGCCGGCGGTCCAGCAAATACTCGACCGGATCGGCGATTACCTCGAGGCAGCCAAATTGTTGGGGGCGGGCGGGGGCGGTTACTTGCTGCTCCTTGCCAAGGACGACGAGGCGGCGGGGCGGCTTCGGCAGGAATTGGAGAATCAACCTCCCAACGAACGGGCGCGATTCGTGAATTT
>JAMCZD010000403.1 GCA_023473405.1 Candidatus Omnitrophota bacterium | reverse complement strand
GTCCGCTGTGTCATTCGGATGGCCCGGACCAAGGAAATGGGCAAGGAGTTCAGCCAATACCAATACCAAGGCCAACACCGCGCCCGTAATGATCAGCCGTCGCCTTTTTGTCATTCCATTCACAACGTCTCATTGATGCCGGCCAATTCAGCCGGTTCCCGCGCCGGGAAAGGTGATCGAACTGAGGTTCGATGCTGCTTTTCGCGCCCGCGGCATGCAGTATACATGCTCGAAGGATTCATACAAAAGGCCAATCTCCAGCCTGACCTGGCGGTTTGTGGCATCAACTTGAGGCAGAAAAGGTTTGCAAAAAGGCGCGGCTTCAGCCAAAGGCTTTGCTTGGAGCTTGCGAACGAGTTGGCTCAGCCGTCGATGAAGGCGCTCCGATAATTTGACGACCATGAAGACCAATTACCAGAGGGTGGATTCTAAAGGGTACAAGCCGCCGAGAGACTTGGCCAATCCCGAGCACGGAAAAGCCGCGGAACGCTACGTGGGTATCGACATGGGGACGGAATCGCTAAAAATGATCGAGCTAACCAAGGATGGCGGCGTGTTCCATTGCGGGCGGCGGGTAAGAGTCGAACATGGCAAGTCCCCTGGGCCGATCCTGAAGGAAATCCTGGGTAAATGGGATTGGGAAACCGTGCGGGGAGCGGCTGCTTGCGGACGGCTGAGCCGGCAGGTAAACCTGATGCGGGTACCTGCCAAGCAGGCCCAGGTTCAAGCCTACCGGTTCCACTTCCATCACTCACCAGCTACCGTGGTATCCATCGGCAGTCATGGGTTCTCCGTGCTCGAACTTCGCGCCCGCGGTGTCGAAGTGTTCCGCGAAAACAACCGCTGTTCCCAGGGCACAGGCAACTTCCTGCGCCAGTTGGTTGAGCGTTTCTCCCTGACCATTGAGGAAGCCAGCGAACTCTGCGCCGGTGTCGGACAGTCAGCGCCGCTTTCCGGACGTTGCCCGGTTATTCTCAAGACGGACATGACTCATTTGGCCAATAAAGGCGAGAACCGTGTGCGCATACTGGCCGGGCTTTTTGACGCGGTTTGCGAAAACGTCCTGAACCTGATAAAGCCCGGGACCAGCCCGGCCAAGGTTCTCTTGATCGGCGGAGTCAGCCGATCCCGCCGCGTGCAAGACCGGTTTCGGCAGTTTCTGGAGCAGAATCAAATGTCGCTTTTGTCTCTCGAGGAAGAAGACGCCCTCTTTTTCGAAGCCATCGGCAGCGCCATCGCGGCCAGTCAACATCCCCAAGACATACCGCCCCTCGATCAGCTCTTTGTGCCGGCTACCGGCGCAAAACTCGAGAAACTGCCGGCTTTGTCCCAGCACCTCGACCGTGTCCAACGCATGAAGGGTCCGCCCTTGGCCTTGATCAATGGCGAGTCCCGCGACGTGGTCCTGGGTTTTGATATCGGATCGACGGGGTCCAAAGCCATTGCCCTGGACTGTTCGACTCGCGAGATTCTGTGGGAAGGGTACCGGCAAACGAGCGGTGATCCCGTGGGCGCGGCGCAAGCGTTGTTGAGGCAATGGGCCGAGGCTCCAGCCGGCCATTGCCGCTTTCGGTCTGTGGGAGTCACCGGGAGTGGGCGCGAAATCGTTGGTTCGCTCATGACCACCTGCTATGGCAAAGAAGCCGTGTTCATCCTGAATGAAATCGCCGCGCACGCCGCTGGTGCCCAGCATTATGACCCGCGCGTCGATACCATCTTCGAGATAGGCGGCCAGGACGCAAAATACATCCGCCTGGCCGGGGGCCGAGTCATCGACTGTGCCATGAATGAGGCGTGCAGCGCCGGCACGGGTTCTTTCATCGAGGAGCAGGGCCGCAAATTCTCGGAAATCCGCCATGTAGTCCAGCTCAGCCAGGAAGCCCTCGCATCCGACTCCGGCGTGTCTTTGGGACAACACTGCTCGGTATTCATGGCTGAGATCATCGACGAAGCCGTTGCCGCCGGTGTGAGCCAAAGGGCCATCATCGCCGGTCTCTACGATTCGATCATCCAAAACTACCTTCATCGCGTCAAAGGCAGCCGGTCCGTTGGCCAGGTAATTTTCTGCCAGGGGATGCCCTTCGCCTCCGATGCCCTGGCCGCCGCGGTGGCCCGTCAAACCGGGAGCCAAGTCATCGTCCCTCCCAACCCAGGCACCGTCGGGGCTTTGGGCATAGCCCTCATTACTCTCCGCGAAATCCACTGGAGAATCCGACGGCCACTCCAGGCCGCTCTTTTCCTGGACGCGCATATCGAGCAAAAGGAGACCTTTGTCTGCAAATCGACCACCGGCTGCGGCGGCCCCGGCAATCGATGCCGAATTGACTGCCTGAAAACCATTGTGGCCGGCCAGCACCAACGGTTTACTTGGGGTGGCGGCTGTTCACTCCACGACAAGGGAACTCGAAAAGTAAAACTACCCGATCTGTCTCCAAATCCCTTCCGGGAACGCGAGGACTTGCTAAAAGAGACGGTCCAGCCATTTCTCAAGGGGCGTGGCGGTCGTCGGGTGGCGTTGTCGGACGAATTCATGCTAAAGAGCCTGTTCCCATTTTTTTCGGCTTTCCTTTACGAATTGGGACTCGACCTCGTCGTTCAAGGCGAAGGCGATCAAGCTACTTTAAAACGCGGCATCCAGGGTGCGAATGTTCCTTTTTGCGCCCCCATGCAACTATTCCACGGGCTAGCGAGCCTGATGGCGAAGGCCGATACCGATTTTGTCTTCATCCCCATGATTCGGTCCGTTCCGCGCCTCGGCACTGAAGACTGCTCAGCTACCTGCCCTGTCGTCCAGGCGAGCCCCGAGGTCATCCGCTGGGATTTGGGCGGCGACGCAGCCGGAACAATCCTCAGCCCCGTGATCGACCTCGAGCGCGGCAACTTGGAGTCCAAAGAGTTCCTTCGAAGTTGTCGTCGCCTCGCCGCTGACCTCGGAGTAAATCCGGCTCGTTGGAAACGCGCCCACCAATTCGCCTGCGAAGTTCAAAACCGCTTTGACCAGGCCTGCGCGGAGCTAGGCCGCAGGGCGATGGAGTTCTGCCGCGCCCGGGGTATCGCCCCGGTAGTCGTATTGGGGCGGCCTTATACGATTTACAACACCGTGCTCAATTCCAATGTCCCGGCTATCCTGCGCGAGCAAGGCGCCGTTGCCATTCCGCTGGATTGCTACTCGATCGATCCCACCCTGCCGCCGTTCAAGGGGATGTACTGGGGCTATGGTCACCGGATTCTGCAAGCCGCCCATCAGATTCGGCGCTCGCCGGGCGTCTACAGCCTCTATTGCAGTAATTACTCGTGCGGCCCCGACAGTTTCAACCTCCACTTCTACAGCTATGTCATGGAGGGCAAACCCTTCGCCATCATCGAGACCGACGGCCACTCCGGCGATGCCGGAACCAAAACCCGCGTCGAGGCCTTTTTGCACTGCGTCCAGGAAGACCGGAGAATCGCCGCCTCACATCCGCTTACCGATTTCCAACACGTCGGAACAGAAGGAGTGACCCTGGGTAGCATCCGGCAGAATGACGAGCGCCTGCTTATACCTTGGATGGGCCCCGGCTCCGAACCTGTGACCGCCTGCATGCGCGGGCTCGGTATTCGGGCGGAAACATTGCCCATGCCCGATCTGGAAACCTTAAGAATTGGACGCCGCCATACCTCCGGCAAGGAATGCCTTCCGGCCTGCTTGACCCTGGGCGCCTTGATCAAACGCATCCAAGCCGAGCCAAACCCGAACGAACT
>JAMCZD010000256.1 GCA_023473405.1 Candidatus Omnitrophota bacterium | reverse complement strand
GGTCATACCTGGCCACGTTAATTTAGCATTGAATTAAAAGGCTAGGAGGTAAAATGTGAAAATATCTAATTATTATTGTTTATTGGCTCTGGCTTTTGCGCTGAATTCCGGTTTTGGCCAGAGTGCATTCGTTTTTCTAAATTACGATTCCCGCGAAGGCATCAATGCGCCAGTGTTTGATGGAAATGGCAACCGTCTTTTGGGCGATAATTATGTCGCCATGCTATATGGCGGTTTAACGACCGATTCATTGACACCGGCATTGAGTTATAGTGTTGGGAATCCGGTTATGCCGGCGGTTCCGTTTACTTATACACCAAATGGACTAGCAGGTTATTTTTATTACCCGGGCATTGTGTTTTTTCAGAATGAAGCTACGTCTTGGATGCAGGTGCGGGCCTGGGACACTCGGCTCGGTGCCAGTTATGAAGAGGTTGCGAAACAGAACGTCGGAGGATATGGGGAATCTGCCTTTTTTCAGGATAGGGGAGGTCCCATTGTAAATCTGCCATTACCTGGTTTTCTGCTTCATCTTCAATCCTTCAGTTTGTTACCTGAAGTTCCCGAAGCACGCACGACCTGTTTGCTAATAATGGGATTGGTTTTGATTTGGATAAAGCTCCGGTTCAAAGCGGGTCAATAAAGATCAAACCTTTCCGTAGTTCTAACGTTGTATTAGGCGGTGCGACAGCGACCGCTATGCGTCCACTTGCATAGGGTCCTATAATCTTTGCATTGCATCATTGCAATTCAGCTTTAGATCCTCCTCCCGCGTTGTGCGGCGGCAAAACGCGCAGACGAATAATGATCGAACTGACGCTCGATGCTACGCACTTACCAATACAGGCAGGGACGCACTGGTGCGCGTCCCATTGTTCCGGAGCTGTGCAGCAGCGACCGCCCTACGTCCTCCTGGTGGGGACGAGCCGCATCGCGTCCCTGCCGGGTAGATCACTCGTATCCCATAGTCTTCAATTGCTCCGGGAAGTCCGGAGGCAGTTCGGCGAGCGGCTGGTTCGAGTCTTCGGCGGCGAAGTTGAGAAGGTTGCGGAGCAGGCGTTCGGCGACGGGATCGGTCCCCAAATGCTCGCGAATGGTGAGGCTATTGAGGACGAACCGGCCGGCACCGAGACGTTGAACGCAAACCAGCAAGTGCGACAGGCAATCATGACCACTTACCTGGATAGTACCGGAAACCGCCTCGGCCGGGGGCTCGAGACCGGCGAATTCGTTCGGGCTAAGCATATTGCGATAGTATCGGTAGTTCATGATACCGCCGCAGGGCATGCCGGCGAAAATGGGAGAGTCTTTGGCCCAGTGGTCCGGGCGGAAATAAGGGTACCAATCGCCGGGACGAGACAGACTTGCCGACCACGACTTCGGGATGGGCGCCCAGCGGAGCAGTCCGCGGTTTTGCGTCGCTTTGAGGTCCAACAGTGTTTTTGGGGTGAGGAAGACCACACTCGAACCGCGGGCTATGCGGCGAGCCAGGTCGATAAAGACGGGGGCGCCACCGGGGTCGGGCGGCGTGCCTGAGGCCAGGATCACCTCGCGGGCGGCTGGCTCTGCGGCGGTGAATGGGCGATGGCTAATGCCAAAGTCAGTCAGGGACTTGGCCAATTCATCGTCTTGCCCCCAGAGCACGACCTCGTTCGCAACGGTAGGCATGTCGGCGCGTTCATCCACGTAAAACTCGATATCGCCGCCTCCGGCTGCCGCGCCGTGATCGAAGTTGGCCAGGAACCGGTATTTACCGGATGGTCCGTCGACCGTGACATCCTCGGCAAACACCAACTGCGCGAAAGGCGGCTCGTTACCAACGTTGGGCTCGGGAATTTCCACTTGGACGGTCTTTTGGAAAACGCGGGTCATCTTCGGGCCCACCACCTGGAGACTGATCGGGTATTGGCCGGGCTTAAGGGCATCGAGGTTGACCAGGACAGCTTCGAAGCGGGCCTTGGTTCCCCGGTATAACGTGATCGGCTCGACAAACAGGCAGAGGCGGACTTTCGAGGCCATGTCAGTATAGGCATCGGCCATCCCCGGCTTGAGCTGTCGAAAGAAATCGGTGATGCCGCACCCGTGGAACCAGGCGTCCACGATTCCGGTGGAAGTAAAACTGCCGACCATCGAGGGATTGGACATCCAGGCGTTGTAATCGTCGAGGGCGAGCGCCGCCTGGTTCCGCTGGCTTTCCCGGAAGTAGTCATCCGGACGCGCCCAGCATTGATCGAGCTTCCATTTGTTCCAATCCGACATGAAACGGTCAAGGGCCTTTCGGTAGATGCGCGCGTCGGCTGATCCTTCCTCGCCGATTTGCTCGTAGCATCGCATGTAATGCACGTAGTTCTGCGCGCCGCAGAGGCCGTATTCGGAGAGCAACATCGGGCTATGGCTCCGGAGGATTTTACCGGCTGCAGCGGGTTCGCCCGCGCCGGCGAGCAAGGCGTCTTCGCCGCGCATTCCCCGGATGGTGTTTGGCGAGTGTGGAAAGACCGGGTAGGAATGCACATCGCGCAGGTTGCTCTCCCAGGCTCGTGAGCCAGGATTGCTCAAGCTCCCAACCATTTTGTCGCCGTCCCAGCGTCCACTTCCGAGGATGACCATGCGGTCGTTATCGAGACCGCGGATGAAGTCGAGGTCGCCGACGGCGTGCCGGAACAGGCGTCCTTCGCGGGTCTCGTTCAACAGTCCCCAACTGACGATGCAGGGGTGATTCCGGTCGCGTCGAATGACGCTGCCGATGCTGTCATCAAAGCGCTTTTCGAGGAGGGGCGATTCGGCCATGCGTTTGCTTTGATCGAACCCATCGGCGCCGAAATGTTCTTCGAGGACGAGAAGGCCGAGTTCGTCGAACAGGTCGAGTTGCCGGGCGGGGACAGCGCCGCCGCAGGTGATTCGGACGATATTGAATCCCAAGGTCTTCAAGTTCAGCACGTCGCGGCGGGCCAGGTCTTCGTCGAACGGAACACTCATTGTAGCCGGGTAATGCAAGATAATGTAGAGCGCGCCATGGAGGCGAATACGGCGCCCGTTGAAGCGAAAGTAGCCGTTCTCGAATCGGAAATCGCGGAAACCGCAGCGCGTCGAGCGTTCATCCACCGAAGCGGTTCCCGCCTGCCGGACGCGCGCCGTGACACGATAGAGGTAAGGGTCGTTAAGCTCCCATGGCCGATGATGCGGCACGCGGAGGGAGGTGTCGACAGTGGTTTCGCCGGGAGGAAATTCCTGCTCGAGGTCACCGGTGGCGACCGACTCGCCCCCGTCGGCCGGGGCGGCGGCTAATTGGACACTCCCGCGGGCGGACTTTTCGCCGGCATTTCGCACCTTGAGATGGACACGGATTTGGCCTGTCTTCCAATCCGGAACGACGTGGAGATCATCGACGCGGATGGCTGGAGCCACCCAGAGTTCGACAGAGTCGATAATGCCGCCCGTGTGATACGCATTGTCCACCGGTGTAGGATACTCGCGGCGTCCCTCGGCTACATCCTGAAGGCGGATACCGTCAATGAGTTCCCAGGTCGGATTCAGGACACGAACGGCCAGATGGTTAATCGTACCTGGTATAACGGCGGCGGTGGCATCCATGGTGAAAGGGTCTTCGGCGCCTTCGTGGCTGCCGATCCTGACGCCGTTCACCCATACTTCGGCCAGGTAATCCACGGCGTTGAATCGCAAGAGGTAACGGCCTTGCGGGTGGGGATTGACCGGGGCTTGGAAATCGCGCCAGTACCAAGCCACCCGCATTTCA
>JAMCZD010000298.1 GCA_023473405.1 Candidatus Omnitrophota bacterium | reverse complement strand
TCGCTTCGCCGGAGGCGGGGGTGGAGCGGAAGGTGGTGGGGCGTGTGGCTCCGATCCAACGGACGGTGGGTTAGGTTGGGGCGGGTTCATTCCAGCTTAGAGTCCGCCAAAACGGCGGTGGCGCCGGGCGTATTCCTCTAGGGCCTCATAGAATTGTGCCTTGCGAAAGTCAGGCCAAAAGGTCGGGGTAATCACCAATTCAGAATAGGAGACTTGCCACAGCATGAAATTGCTGAGCCGCATCTCGCCGCTGGTGCGGATCAACAGGTCGGGATCGGGCCAATTCCGTGTGTAAAGGTGCTGAGCCACCATCTGCTCGTTGATGTCGGCGGTTTCGATCTGGCCCTGCTTGACCTTATCGGCGATGCGGCGGATGGCTTCGACCAGCTCGGTTCGGCTTCCGTAACTGAGGGCGAGGATGAGAGTCAAGCCGTTGTTTCGCTCGAGGGCTGCCTTGGTCTTCTGCAATTGCAATTGAACATATTCGGGCAAGCGGTAGATCTGCCCAATGGATTCCAGCCGGACGTTGTTCCGGTTCAGCTCGCCGATCTCGCCTTTCAGGTAACGCGCAAGGTAATCCATCAGGGTGTCCACCTCATCCTTGGGACGGTTCCAGTTTTCCATGGAAAAGGCGTACAAGGTGAGGTATTTGATTCCCAATTCACCGGCTGTGCGCACGACGACGCGCACCGATTCCACTCCTTGCCGGTGCCCCTCGACACGCGGCAGGTGACGCTGCCGGGCCCACCGTCCGTTGCCATCCATGATGATGGCCGCATGGACGGGCAGACTGGCCTTGGCCTGAGGACTTAATTGTAAAACGGGTGCGCTTATAGAAATATGGTTTGTTCGCGTGACGGTCCGACGGACACAATGGTCAACTTGGCGCCGGTCAATTCCGCAATTGCCTCGAGGTAGGACCTCGCCGGGGCTGGGAGCTGTTGCCAATTACGCACCTGATTCGTAGGCGCCCTCCAGCCGGGGAACTCGCGGTAAACGGGTTCGCATTGGGACAAGACCTCAACGTCGCTCGGCACATGATCATATTGCGTGTCGCCAACCCGGTAAGCAACGGCGACCTTGATGGATTCGATCGTGTCGAGGCCGTCGAGGTTCGTTACCGTCAGTTCGTCCAACCCGTTGACCAACGCCGCATGCCGGGTCGCGACCGCATCAAACCATCCGCAACGCCTCGGACGCCCGGTGGTGGCTCCAAATTCGCGCCCCATGCCGTGCAATAAATCCGCGATTTCGGCATTCTCGGTCAACAGTGGGCCTTCGCCCACGCGGGTGGTGTAAGCCTTCACCACTCCCACCACGCGGTCCACCCGGTTAGGCGGAATTCCCGAACCGGTGCACGCCCCGCCGGCAGTCGTGTTTGACGAGGTGACGAATGGATAAGTCCCGTGATCGATGTCCAGGAAGGTGCCTTGGGCGCCTTCGAACAGGATATTGGCCCCTCGGCGCATGGCATCGTGTAATAGGAAGACGGTGTTGACAATGAAGGGTTTGAGCCGGTCGCCTGCGGCTCGATACGCGGCGTGCACTTCTTCGAAGGAAAGCGGGGGCGCGCCCAGGGCACGGAGAACGCCGTTGTGCTCCTCGATGCGTTGCTCGAGCAGAGTGGCGAACCGCTTCGGATTGGCGAGGTCGACCATGCGGATGCCGGTGCGGGCCGCCTTATCGCCATAAGCGGGTCCGATGCCGCGTTTGGTAGTGCCGATCTTGTTTTTGCCCTTGAGCACCTCGCGCTGCTCGTCCAGCATCCGATGATAAGGAAAGACCAGGTGGGCGGTTTCGCTGACGAACAATTGACCGTCGATGGCCACTCCCAATCGAATCAGGCCGTCCAGTTCTTCCACCAGACTGATCGGATCGATCACCACCCCGTTGCCGATCACACAGGTCTTGTTGGGGCGCAGGATGCCCGACGGCACAAGGTGCAGGATGTATTTCTGTGAGCCGATAAAGACCGTGTGCCCGGCGTTGTTGCCCCCTTGCGTGCGGACAACCACGTCCGCTTCTTCGGTCAAGACATCAATGATTTTGCCCTTACCTTCATCGCCCCACTGAGCGCCCACTAGTATTGTATTTGCCATAGTTCAGTTCGTCCGGTTTCTCCGTGTGGTTCAGCGCGGAACCGGCAAGATCACCGTCCATCGGCTTTGGCTGACCGAGTTCCGCTTCGGCGCCCCCGATACCGGGAGCTTCAGTTGTTCCGATGAAGGGCTGGACCGGATTTATGATGCTGCTCGCTGGACCTCGAGGCTCAACACCCTGGACGCCTTCATGGATTGCCCGCACCGCGAGCGAAATGCCATGTACTCGGTCGAGGCATTCTGGATCGAGAAGGCCGTTTATAATATGTTCGGCGATCTCAGCGTCAGCCGCCGGATGATTCGCTGCGGCGCCGACAGCATCGATGCCCCGGACCGGGTCGGGCCGCCTGGCATGATGCAAATCGCTTACCCGATGCACGTGAAATACTTCGCCACGATCATTCCCTCCGGGCCGTTCTTTTGGGTCCTCCACCTCGGCTTGAACGAACTCTATTCCGGCGATATCGAGCTGGTCAAATCCATGCTCCCGGCCATGCGCCGGACCCTCGACGCCTTTGACTCGTTCCGAGACGATGACGGCCTCCTCGAGAATATGCCCTTCTGGATTTTCCTTGATTATTCCGATGTTCGGACTGACGGCGTATCCGTTGCGATGAACGGTCTCTATGCCAAGGCCCTGGATGAAGCCGCCCGGCTCGAACAACTCGCCGGTGACTCCGCCCGAGCGGACCTCTTCGCCTCCCGGGCAAACCAGGCCCGGGCATCCTTGAACCGCTATTGCGCCGGCGATTCCTTTTACCCGGATGTTCTCACCCGCAACGCCGCCAAAAAACTCGCGCCGTCAAAAGAGGCCTGTGAAACCACGCAGTACTACGTCATGTGGTGCGATGTGCCGCCGCCGGATCGGATGCGCCGAATGTGGCTCGAGCTCCGCGACGATTTCATCCCCACCCCGTTGAAAAAGGTCCAGCCGATCCGCGGGCTCACTCGGGGCGGGCTGTACACGTTCATGGAACGTATGGAAGTATCCGCCCGCCTGGGTGATTACCCCGCCCTGGCCCGCGACATCAAGGCCATGTTCCTTCCCATGGTGGACAGCGCCCCCGGTACCCTTTGGGAAGACCCTATGGCCGGGATCGCCCTCTGCCACAGCATTGGCTGCGGCGTTGGCGGTGTGCTGTCCGAGCAGATCCTCGGTATTCATCCCGATTTCCACGAAATTCGGATCGCCCCGCACCGTTGTGGGACTCTCTCCTGGTGCAAAGGATACGTCACCGCCCGATGCAGACGGATCGGTGTGGACTGGAAATGGAGCCCTGACCGTTACACCCTGACGGTCGCGCTCCCAGCGGGAACCGAAGCCAAGGTTGAATTGCCGGACGAGGCCAAAGCCGTGTGGCAATCAGGTCCCGCCAAACAAGCCTGGCAGGACATGCTCACCGTTGCCGGACGGACAACAATCTCAGTCAAACCCGGCGAAATGGAAGAGGCTCACAATTCGGAATAACCGGACAATGTCCACGGACGCTGTGAAATTGTCTTATCCAGGTTGGTCTTGCATTCGGCGCAAACATACCCGAGGTGTGATTCGACGAGTTCTTCGTCGTGTAAGTCTTTGTGAAACCAGGGCATCATGTACAAGCGCTTGCCCAAAATGAAGTCCTGGTCCTTGGTCCTCAGAACGGGCCGTCCGCCA
>JAMCZD010000051.1 GCA_023473405.1 Candidatus Omnitrophota bacterium | reverse complement strand
CCGAAGTCCAGGCAGCGGAGATCAGGAATCCCTGGAGAATCTTGATGCGTTTGGCCAATTTCTTGCGAATCTGTTTGCTCTTGGTTTCCTGCATCGCCTCCTGGAGCAGATCGATCTGCTTTTGCAGGTTGACCTTGGCCAAGCCCTCGCGGACGGCTTCGGCGCCCATTTTGGCGGAGAAAGCCTCGGGGCCATAGGTTTCGCGGGCCTCGCGGCATTCCATCTCACTAAGCAATTGATGCGGCTTGAGCGGAGTCGTGCCCGGATCGATCACCATGTAATCTTCGTAATAAAGTACCCGCTCCAGGTCCCTCGCGGTCATATCCAAAATCAGGCCTAGCCGGGAAGGCATGCACTTGAAAAACCAAATATGCGACACCGGCACGGCCAGTTCGATATGCCCCATCCGTTCGCGCCGCACGCGCGACAGGGTCACCTCCACCCCGCATCGATCACAAACCACCCCGCGATGTTTGATCCGCTTGTATTTGCCGCATGAGCATTCCCAGTCTTTGACCGGGCCGAAGATGCGCTCGCAGAACAAGCCGCCTTTTTCGGGTTTAAACGTGCGGTAGTTGATTGTCTCGGGATTTTTAACTTCCCCTTTGGACCAGGACCGGATGGCCTCCGGTGAAGCGACCGAAATGGCCACGAAATCCACCTGGTTGACCTTGTCCAATCCGAGCAACTCGCGCGCGTTTTCTTTCGTATTCATCATAGCATTAGGAACAAAGTGACTAATCGCTTTTCAGCCTCGTCGAATTAAAGGGTTGCCAGCGCCGAAGGCGTGGCCGGCTGGTCCAACGGATTGGAATAGCCGACTTTAACGTCCAAGCCGAGGGATTGCATCTCCTTGACGAGGACGTTGAACGATTCCGGCACACCTGCCTCCAAGGCGTTATCGCCCTTCACTATGCTCTCGTAGATGCGGGTGCGGCCCTGCACATCGTCCGACTTGACCGTCAGCAATTCTTGCAAGGTGTAAGCCGCCCCATAGGCCTCGAGGGCCCATACTTCCATTTCGCCGAAGCGCTGTCCGCCGTATTGAGCCTTGCCGCCCAGCGGTTGCTGGGTGACCAGCGAATACGGCCCGACCGCCCGGGCGTGTATCTTGTCGGCCACTAAATGCCCAAGCTTCATCATGTATATATAGCCCACCACCACTTCCTGGTCGAAGGGTTCTCCGGTGCGCCCGTCATAGACCCGCGTCTTGCCGTGTTCAGGCAGGTTGGCTTGTTTGAGATATTCGCGGATTTTTTTCTCCTTGATGCCATCGAAGACGGGGGTGGAAAACCGCAGCCCAAGCATGCGGGCGGCCCAGCCAAGGTGTGTCTCAAGCACCTGCCCCACGTTCATTCGGGACGGCACACCGAGCGGATTGAGCACGATGTCGACCGGGGTGCCATCGGCCACGAACGGCATGTCTTCCTCGGGCACGATCTTGGCTACCACACCCTTGTTTCCGTGCCGTCCAGCCATTTTATCGCCGACGGAAATCTTCCGTTTGGAAGCGATATAAACCTTGACTGACTTGATGATTCCAGGGTCAACTTCGCTCCCCGACTCGATCCGATCCATCTCCTCGTCGTGCTGCATCTGGAGATCGTCGAACTTCTTCTTGTACGACCCGATGATCTCATTGATCTTGTTGCGGATTGGCGAGGGATCAATCTCGATGCGGTCGTAAACCGCCGCCAATTTGCGCAGCAGCGTCTTGGTGATCTTCCGGTTGGCGGGAATGATAATTTCGCCCGTCTCGGAGTTTACCACGTCCAACGGTATTTTTTCACCCAGCAGGATATTGCTGAGCGATTCGGTCAATTGCTCGCGCAACTCGTCGGTCTTGGTCTTGAACTCGTCGGTGACCTGCTTGCTGTGTTTCTTGGCGTCGGCGGGTGAAATCTTGATGTCGGACCGATCGGCGTCTCGTTTGGCGGAGACCTTGACGTCCATCACGATTCCGTATGTGCCCGACGGCACTTTGAGAGAAGTATCCTTCACATCGGCGGCTTTCTCGCCGAAAATGGCCCGCAATAGGCGCTCTTCGGGCGCCAGCTCGGTCTCGCTCTTGGGCGTGATCTTTCCCACCAGGATGTCTCCCGGTTTCACTTCCGCTCCAATCCGTATCACTCCATCCGCTCCCAGGTTCTTCAGGGCTTCCTCGCCCAGGTTGGGAATATCGCGGGTGATTTCCTCGGGACCAAGCTTCGTATCGCGGGCGCCCACTTCAAACTCATCGATGTGAATCGAGGTGAAAACGTCGTCCTTCACCAGGCGTTCGCTGATCAAGATGGCGTCCTCGAAATTATAGCCGTTCCATGGCATGAATGCGCACAGGACATTGCGGCCCAAAGCCAAATCACCGCTGCTGGTGCAGGGGCCATCGGCAATCACCTGTCCCTTTTTCACCGCCTCGTTCTTGGTCACCAGGACCTTTTGATTAATGCAGGTGGCCGCGTTGGAGCGCATGAACTTGCGCACATTGTAAATAAAAACCCCCTGGGACGGATCGTTCTTCAGCTTTTTCTTGCCATCGGGCAGCTTGCCATCGGGCGTGATAACGATCTTGTCCGCCGTGACCGAAGCGACCTTGCCGGTCTCGCCCGCTTGGATGACGGCGCAGGAATCCCGAGCCACGCGGTCTTCCAATCCCGTCGCCACCAACGGCGCCTCGGTGGTCAGGAGCGGCACCGCCTGGCGCTGCATATTCGATCCCATCAAGGCTCGATTGGCGTCATCGTGCTCCAGGAATGGAATCAAACTGGCGGCCACCGACACCAACTGTTTGGGCGACACATCCATGTAATCGACCCGCGAGGGCTCGACATCGATGAAATCGCCCTTGAAACGGCAGGTCACGCGGTCGCTGAGGAAATTACCCTTTTCATCGATGGGGGCGTTGGCCTGAGCGATGATGAATGGCTCTTCGCGGTCCGCGGTAAGATATTCGATCGTTTGAGACACGCGTCCCTTTTCGACCTTGCGATACGGGGTTTCGATAAACCCAAAATCATTGACGCGAGCAAAGGTGGCCAACGAGGCGATCAAGCCGATGTTCGGCCCTTCCGGAGTCTCGATTGGGCAGATTCGCCCGTAGTGCGAGGGATGCACGTCCCGGACCTCGAAGCCCGCCCGGTCCCGAGACAATCCGCCAGGCCCTAACGCCGAGAGCCGCCGTTTGTGGGTCAGTTCCGCCAGCGGATTGATTTGGTCCATGAACTGCGAGAGCTGGCTGCGTCCGAAGAAATCGCGGATGACCGCCGACAATGCCTTCGGATTGATCAGCTTCTGCGGCGTCATGGTGTCCAATCCCTGATCAAACAGCGTCATCCGCTCCTTGACCAACCGCTCCGTGCGCGCCAGACCGACGCGGCATTGGTTGGACAATAATTCACCGACCGTTCGCACCCGGCGGCTGCCCAAGTGGTCAATATCATCCAGGCTGCCCTCGCCTTTTTTGAGCCGGAGCAGGTACTTGGTGGCCGCGACCAGGTCTTCCTTGGTCAATATCCGGACGTCTTCATTCCCTTTGAGTCCCAGTTTCTGATTGATCTTGTAACGGCCCACCCGCCCTAAATCGTAGCGTTTGGGATCAAAGAAGAGCCGTTTGATCAGCGCCCGGGCATTGGCCGCGGTGGGAGGATCGCCCGGCCGCAATCGCCGGTAGATGTCTTTCAATGCCTCTTCTTCATTCTTGGTCGGATCTTTCTTGAGGCATTTGATGACGATCCCGTCGTCCACCGTGGTACCCACCACGCGGTTCT
>JAMCZD010000118.1 GCA_023473405.1 Candidatus Omnitrophota bacterium | reverse complement strand
GGCGGAGGCTTTAACATTCTCGCCATCGAGCACGAGGGCCGGGATGTGGCCCGCTGGTTGAACCAGCGCGGTGTGACAGCCTTCGTGCTCCGTTACCGCATCGGCATCGGCAGCACCGAATACAGGCGGAAGGCAGGTGTCGAAGACGCACTGCTGGCTATGAAGACCGTACGCCGGCGCGCTGCGGAATGGAAGATCAATCCTCGCCGGATCGGCATGATGGGCTTCTCGGCCGGCGCTTTCCTCACGCTTGCTGTCGCCACGCAGTACACGCCGGAAAGCCCGCCCGACTTCGCCATGCCGATCTACGACGGCTTGCCCGATGGCTACTACAAGGTTCCGGCCGACGCTCCACCTCTATTTATGGCCCTTGCTTTCGATGATCGCGAGCGCACGATCGCGGGCGCGACCGGCGTGTTCCGGAGTTGGAAGAAGGCCAACATTCCCGCTGAGTTGCACATCTTTCACGATGGTGCCCACGGCTTTGGCATGAACAAGAAGGGAAAGGCCTCCGACTCGTGGATCGAACTGCTGGAGCGCTGGATGAATCGCCTCGGATTGATCACGGCATCCTGAGGGTCCGGAGAGTGTGCTCGAAGGAGGTTGAGGGACGCTCAACGACTATTACCGTGCTTGCGCCCGTTGCCGGTCCCCGCGCTCGCATTTTCCCGATACTCGCCCGGCGTCACTCCCACAATCCTCCTGAAGGATTCCGTGAAATGGCTGGGCGTTGCGAAGCCGGTTTCAAAGCCAATGTCGGCAACCGTCCGGCTCGTCCAAAGAAGCAGCGATCTCGCCTTGGCAATACGGAGTCGGTTCAGGTGCGAGTGGAACGACTGACCGGTCGTCTTCTTGAAGAAGCTCATAAAGTGCGACGGGCTCATGTACAGCAGATCGCTGGCCTGTTCCACGGTGATCTTGTCGGCGTAGTGGGCGTCGAGGTAACCGAAAAGAGGCTTCAGACGATCAAACTGCCGCTCATGATGGTCCAACGGCTCGCGGAGACCAGCCGAATCGGCGAAATGCTCCACCAACGAGAGCAAAAGCAGACGTAAATAAGTCCGGACCGCCAAGCGTCGGCGCGCACAGTCGGCGGGCAACTCTGCCGCAATTTGTTCAATAATCCGCCGAGCTCTTTCCGGCACCCCGGTCTTTGCTCCCACGAGCGGACGCAGGGTGGAGTCTTGAATTAGGAAGGGGGTCAGGTATTCTGTGATCTCCTCACTGGAATCCATTGAGGTTCTGAGGATTTCGGGTTCGAAGTAAAGTACGACGAACAGTGTCCTTTTGGCCGTGGGGTTCGCGACGAAGTGGAGGTGATCGCGGTTCACAATCACCAGATCGCCCTTGTGCGACACGCAGGTTTCGCCCTCGATGTCGATCTTCAGTTCCCCGGAAACGACGTAAATGAACTCCAGGTAACTGTGGCGATTGGCTGGAACCGAGTTTCGCGGACCGAGGGCGATCCGCAGGACATCAATCGGAAAGGCCGGGTCGAAGCGCCACTTGTGAATTCCCTTGGCGCTAATATCGGGGCTGATGAGTGTTTCAGCGTCCTCCCATGATCTCCGTGCCACTCCCGTGTCCTAACGGGCATTATACTTCAATGCTCAGCCACTCGTCCCTGGCCCGGACTACCAGACGGAAACCACTCGAATCGTAGTTTTTTGACATCCAAAGATAGATTTCCTGTACGGGAGGAGCGTCCGTCCGTGTCAAACTCTACCACACAGATGAAAGAGACCGTTGATATGCCGCATACCCAGGCGGTCGAACCGAACATTATCCCAGGCCGTTTCCTCGGCCGTGTTGCGGTGGTCACCGGGGGAGCGCAGGGGATAGGAGCGGCCGTCGCTCTACGGCTGACTCGCGAGGGCGCGCGGGTTGTTCTGGCGGACATCGACGGCCAGGCAATGCAGGCAACCGCGCGTAAGATTGCGATGGACGGAGGCTGCGTCGAACTGATAGCCTGTGACGTTCGCCGGCGCTGCGAAGTAGAAGAGATGGTTGGGCACGCCGCCGATATCATGGGTCACATAGACATCCTGATTCACAGTGCCGGTGTCTGCCGGCCCGTCGCATTCATCGAAACGGATGAGTCCCTGTGGAACGAGACGCTGGACACCAATTTGAAGGGCGCCTATCTGGTCTCACGATCAGTCGTCCCACACATGATACGGCGGGGCGGCGGCAGCCTGGTCTTCATCGCATCCACCAACAGTTACGAAGGCGAGATGATGCAGGCTCCATACAACGCCTCCAAGGGTGGACTCTACCTTTTATCCAAGACGCTGGCGCGGGAACTGGGGCCGTACGGGATCCGGTCCAATTCGGTCGGACCCGGCTTCATCCGGACCCGACTGAGCGAACCTTTCCTCCGGGAGGCGGCGTTCATCAACAAATACTTGAATCCCGATGATCCGGCAATCCCGCTGGGGCGGTTTGGTGTCCCTGAAGATGTCACCGGCCCCGTGCTCTTCCTCGCGTCAGATGATGCCGCGTTCGTGAACGGAGCCATGTTGCTGGTGGACGGAGGACAACTGGCGTAGGAGCTATGATAAGCCTTCTGAAAAACCGATCTGCCGTGTTCGAATGCGCAGCATCCATATTGATATCGGTCCACGCGCTCGCTCTTGCGCAGCCCATATCGCAGCACCCGTCGAATCCGCACTATTTTCTGTTCCGCGGAAAGCCCACGATCCTGATTACTTCGGCCGAACACTATGGCGCGGTCCTGAATCTGGACTTCGATTATCGCAAGTACCTCGACGCACTGGCCGCCGGCGGGGCAAACTATACGCGCATCTATACCGGCGCCTTTTTCGAGCCTCAGCACAAGAATCACAAAATCTTCAACATTAATGACAGTCTCGGCGTGGCCGACGGCCGGCACTGCCTGCCTTGGGGGAGGAGTTCAGAGCCGGGCTACACCAAGGGCGGCAACAAGTTCGACCTTGACAGGTGGAATCCGGAGTTTTTCCGACGGCTGAAGGACTACGTCGGTTATGCCGGGAGCAAAGGCATCGTGGTCGAGGCCGCGCTGTACAATGCCCAGAAGCCGTCCTCATGGTCGTTTCATCCGCTCAATATCGCCAACAACGTGAACGATGTTGGCAATGTCGGCTTTGCCGATTTCCAGGCGATTCAGGAACCGAAACTGCTCAAGTATCAGGACGCCTACGTACGTAAGATCGTCCAGGAACTGAATGAGTTCGATAACGTAATCATCGAAATCATCGACGAACCGACCATAGGAAAGTCTTACGCCGGAACGACCGGCGAGAGAGCCACTGCCTGGATCAGCCATATGATTGACACCGTAATCGATACCGAGGCGAGCCTCCCCAAGAGACACTTGATCGCCCAGCAGGTGGAGGGCGGGGGAAAACCGGCCGAAGGCGGCGGGAAATATGGCGCTGTCGACTTCTCCGCCAACGCGCGGGTACCGGTGATCGTCGGCCAGTATATCTGGCAGAACGATAATCAGGTCGGCGCAATGAAGTTGCTTGACCGGAGGTACGATCTCGGCAAGGTTATTGAACTCAATGAAACGCAGGTTTACCCAACGGGATACGGCAAGGGCGACCTGGTTGGAGCCTCACGCGTGGAGGCCTGGGAGTTCGTCGTCGGGGGCGGCGGGGCCTTCAACCAGCTCAACGGCCTATATACAGCGGGCAACGAGGACGCTTCCGGCACCGGCAATGACGTGATTCTTCGCCAGCTCAAGCTGTTGCGGGAATTCATGTACTCCTTCGATTTTGTCAGGATGCGGCGGGACC
>JAMCZD010000342.1 GCA_023473405.1 Candidatus Omnitrophota bacterium | reverse complement strand
TCTTCCCCGCCTCCGTCTCCCCCAACCGCAAACCAAGAAGCCCTGTTTATCCCCCGAAACCGCACCTGGAGAGTTTGAGGGCGGTCAGCCCAACGGACCGGGACGCACGGGACGCGGCGCGGTCTTGATTTTCGGGCGCACCGCAAGCCAATCTACCCCCTGAAATTCTGGATCGGGTATTTGGCGTATTTCCTCATCACCGCGATACGGGCACATCGTGTCGATCCAAATCTTGAGGCGGAGGAGGCTGATGGGGTCCACCTTCACGTTATGATGCCGGCCACTCGAAGCCAACTCGATCAGCCGGCTCTTATACGATAGAGTGGTCATGGGAGCGGGGGTCACATACGCCGCCGGATCAACGGTGCTGTAGGCCTCGACCATGATCGTGTCCGCAATGCCCCAACCCGGGGGCGGGTCTTTCGGGGCATGATAGGGTTCTCCCCAGGAAGGATGGCCGGTAAGAAGCCAGTAGGAGGCATCAAAGCCAAGAAACTCGGGGCGCGCGGTCAGGTCAAGCGTCTTGCGTCCTTCGCCGTTACCCGTGTGGCACTGGCTGCAATACTTGTCCAAAACCGGGCGGACATAGCGCGCATAACTCACGCTCGTGTCGCTCCAGGGCGGCGGGGTGATCGGGTGCGGGGCTTTCTTGAGCGCGAGGCAGGCGAAGGCAGCTTCGGGCGTTCGGCTATGTAATTCGTGGCAGCCAAGGCAACCACGCTTTTCGCCGGGCATCAGGTTGGCGAAGCTGCGCATCGTCTGCAAAGCGCGCTGTTTCTCGTCAAGCAACTGGAAGTGGAGGGGAACACCCGCCGGAGCGCGGAACGCCACCGAACCGTCGGCCTCGATGGCGACCGTTCCGAGGATGCGCTTGACGCCATCAGATTGGACACCGGACACGACGGGCCCGGTCGAGATGTAGGGCCGCAGGTGCCAGTAGGTATAAGTCTTGTAATCGATGGTGAGCACCCGGAGATACTTTGCCTTGCCACGGAGCACCTCCGGCGCGCCCTTGTAGATATCGCTGCTGTAAAAGACGCCGTCTTCAGGCGGGGAATCCTTGTCCGCCAGCGCGGGCCAATCGACCTGGTCGGGAATGACCGGCGGCTTGGGACGCGCCTTCAGCGGCAGGGCGTGAAAGATATTGTTGACGCCCTCGTAAATGAGCTCGCGATCACCATCCGCATCCATGAGATAAAGCATGAATTTGCCGCCGCGATTGGCGGACACGATGAAGTCGTGCTCGCTGAGCGGATAAGGCGAGTAATACGCCGTGTAATTTCCACTGCGATGGTAACGCGGCGATTCCACCGGATCAACCGGGCCATTGCCACATTCAGGCCAGGGAACATCGGCGGTGACCTTGGTCAAACCGTCCGGGAAGTTCAGCCCGGCTTGAGGATCGAGAATCCCGACCGAGCCCGCGAACCAGTTATGGTGAGCGCTGCCGGTGAACATGACGCGCGGGCTGCCGGGGATGCTGCGCGCATCCTTGAGGAGGTCCGGCCAGACGCTCTGGTTCCCCCACAGCATATTCACCTGCGTGCCATCGGGGTGGACGGTCCACAGTTTTTCGGCGCGCCAGAGCGGTTTATCGGTGTATTCCCACCGGGTGTAAACCACGCGACCGTCAGACATTACCGATGGCAGGTAATCGGGTTCATTATTGGAGGAGATAAAATACATGTGCTTGCCCTGCCGATCGCAACGGGCCAGCACAAAGGCGCTCGTCGGCGGCATGCAGCGCACATAAGTATGGCCGCGCGTAGTCGAGAAAACTATGTGCTCTCCGTCGGGCAGATAGACCGGATCGAGATCGTCATACGGCCCGTCGGTCAATTGGACTAATCCAGAGCCGTCCACGTTGATTTCGTACAGGTGAAACGACTTCTCGTTATGCGGTTTGAAACAGAACACGACCCGACGCGCGTCATAGGACAGGTCGGGCCTCCAGAATGACCCGTGCAGGGGCGCTTGCGGCATCAACTGAAACAGGTGGCCGGAAGGCGAGAGGCCCGTCAGCACCAGCAGACGCGCCCCCGGCACCGCCATGTAACCCAGGCGATGACGTGTCTCATGCGCCGATTCCGATCCCTGCGGGAACGGCATGTCCACGAACAGAACCCGGTCAAAGTCCACCGCCGGATTCTTGAACATGATCTGGCGCTTGATAGCGCGGACCTGGAAATAGAGGTCGCGGTCCGGCCCGCCAAGCCTGGCCGCTTTTTGCTCGAGTGTTCCCAGGCCGGCCAGTTCCTTGGCGAAATCCACGCGACCCGGATATTGTGAACTGATTTGCGCCGCTTGTTGAAGGGCCCATTGAATCTCGTTCTGGATACGCTGTGGCGTGGGATTCTGGTCAGCCTGGAACAACCAATCCCGTTCGAGGGCTTCTCGGGCTTCGGCTGCGGTGAGGTCACGCGTTGCAGGAGTCGAGGGGCGGACATAAGGAGCCACCGCTTCCTGGACATACGGTCTCAACTGGATACGCCGTCCGGCTTCGAGCATAAGATTGATCCATGCAGGCGAGAATTGGGCGGCGGCGCCCTGGGCCTTGAGCGATGCCCATCGCTGTTCCAGAGTTTCAATCTCGCGCCATTTCTTCAGGTCCTCGGGGGTTTGATTCCGCCATTGTTCCTCGGTGAGCGGCTTATACTCGACGAGCAACTCGAACAATCGTTCCGCTGTATGGAGGTTGTAGTCGTTGTTGGTGGCGACCAGGTAATCGACCAGTTTCAACCCTGTATGGCGCAGGAAATCGGCGTACTCCCGCGGATAAGCCGTCTTGATCCGTACAATTACCGCCGCAGCGGACTCGTTATCGAGGCGGATGCCCCTCTCGGCGATATTCCTTCGGGTGCTGGATAGTGTCTCGGCGAAGGACTGACCGGCAACGTAAACACCGGCGATGCGTTGCTCGATTTGCCGGGTGTATTCCTCGAGAATAGGCTGCGCGCCGCGGTAGACCGCCCTCACTTCATCGGCCGTTAACGCATCGGCATAGATGCGAAAGTCGTCCATTGCCCCCTGGAAACATTCGCCACCGCCGGATGATCCAATACAGCCCGGGGCTCCGCCTTTGGCAATAAAGGTGCCGGAGCGGCGCATGGAACCGATTTCTCCGCCATCGAGATAGACCCGCATCCATTGGCCGTCAAAAGTCGCCGCGCAATGATGCCACTGTCCATCGAGGACCTCCGCCGGATCAATCCGAGCGTCGCATTCCGCGTAATTGCCGACGTTCAGGCCGAGCGACAGCACGGTGCCATTTTCCTGGAACGAAAACAGAACGCGGTTTTCGCCGTCTTCCTTGCGGAAGATTTCATTATACCCGTCGAGCCGGGTGGGGCGAACCCAGACGGAAAAGGAGAGTTTCTTCAGCCCGCTAAAGTCCGGCTTGCGGGGCACTTCGAGCTGATGCTCGCCGGAGAAACTCAGTGCCTGGCCATATAACCCCTTGATGCGCCGCAAAGCATCCTGATTGCGGCCGGCCATCGCGGCGTCGTTGCTGTGGCCGGTGGCATCGGCGCACCGATCACCGTTGACTTCATCAAACTGCCACCACGCCACCAGTGGATGCTGAACCTCAAGTGGAGCGGACGCCTTGCATGAACAGGACCCAATTTCGCCGGCGCATAAATTGTTACATGCCGCTGTTAGGATTAGAACCGCAATGGTAAAAATCGCATCCCCGATGGTTCGTTCAGGTTTCATGAACCCATTGTAATGTAAGATAAGCTATCGGGTCAAGCCCGGAGCTTGAAGTATCGAGGCGCTGC
>JAMCZD010000066.1 GCA_023473405.1 Candidatus Omnitrophota bacterium | reverse complement strand
TCGAATATTCGCTGTCGAGGTGGCCGATCCGTTCACTGTCCGTGCCGAAATGACCCCTCCGTTGCGCCAGGCCCTGCCCCAAATCGCTGACCACGTATTGGCCGCTGCCCGGGAATTTTCCCAAACCGCCCTGACTACTCCGTAGACCGTGGGATAGAGCAGCAATTCTCATTATGGCGTGACTCAAGCTTCGTCCTTCACTTTGTCCATCACTTTATTGCAGGGCTTTTGAGCAGCCTTAGGGACAAAGTTTTTGGGAGTGCGGTGGCAAGCCATAAGGCGCGACACCGCTTTGGGCCGGCGGGACCATCGCCGCTATCGCTCTGGCGGCGCGGTCCACCTTGCATGCTCTTACGCTCCACGCTCCTGAGGCTCCACGCTCCTCACGCTCTCACGATTTCCAAAGCGCCGCCGCCGCTTCGCTCGGACGGCGCACTCCCATGTAATCCAGATCAAGAAAACGGGCTTGCGCCGGTTTGGGCCTACCTATATGATATGTGAAAAGTAACCATTCACAGAAAGCGAATTATGAAATTATCCTTTCTAAGAGCGGTCCTTTGCATCGCTTTTACTGTTTCGTTGGCAAACCTTCGTGCCCAGGATTTGATCCCGCTCGATTTGCGTTGCGAATACCGGGTCAATCCGGCCGGCATAGATAGCCAGCAGCCGCGCTTGAGCTGGGAGTTGAGATCGGACAAGCGCAACGAGGCGCAAACCGCCTACCAAATCCTCGTTGCGAGCAGCCCGGCGACTCTTGCCAAGGATGAAGGGGATTTGTGGGACAGCGGCAAGGTGGTTTCGGACCAGGACATTCAAGTGGCTTATTCGGGCAAGGACCTGAAGTCGCGAGAGCGGGCTTTTTGGAAGGTGCGGGTATGGGGCAACGCGGGCAAAGAATCGGCATGGAGCGAACCGGCCGCATGGTCGATGGGATTGCTGGAGAAATTGGATTGGCAGGCCAAATGGATTTGCGATCCCAAGAGCATAACGGAGGCCGAGGAAACTGTTTCGCAGGGGCCCAGCAATGGATACCACAGTGAAATGGTGAACTCGCCTGATGTCGTCAAATGGGTCGGCATCGATTTGGGAACGCCGAATGCCATCGATGCGGTTCGCCTGTTCCCGGCCCGGCCATATGACTGGCAACCGGACACGCCGGGCTTCCTTTTCCCGGTGCGTTTCAAGATTGAAGTGGCCGATCACGCCGATTTCACCGACAGCCGGACCGTGGTTGACCTGACCCAAAGCGATCAAGCCAATCCACGCACCGACGCTCCAGTCTATCGGTTCACTCCCACCACGGCTCGATTTGTCCGACTGGTCGTTACCAAACTCCGCCTCCGCGATACCGATAACTACGGGATTGCCTTGGCCGAGATGCAGGTGCTGAACCAAGGCAAGAACCTGGCCAAAGGCGCCAAAGTCCTGGCCCTGGATACGATCGAAACCGGGCCGTGGTCAAAAGCCAACCTGGTCGATGGCCGTTCCGGACGGAGCCCAAATGCGGTTTACAAACCGAGGGCTGCCACTATGGTCCGAAAGTCTTTTCCTATTGAATCCCCAATCAAGCGCGCCGTGGTTTATGTCACTGGCTTGGGTCTGTATGAGCTGCGCCTGAATGGCCAGCGCGTCGGCGATCAACTGTTGGCCCCCGAATGGACCGATTACCGCAAACGGATTCAATACCAGACCTATGACGTCACCAGCCTCCTCCGGACTGGCAACAACGCCGCAGGCGCGATGTTGGGCGAGGGTTGGTATTCCAGTAAATTAATGGGTATCCCGCGAGATGCTTATGGTTCTCACCCGCGCTTCCTAATGCAGTTGGAGATCGAGCTGGCCAATGGCCAGACTCAAACCATCGTTACCGACGGTTCCTGGCGCAGCACCAATAACGGGCCCATCCGCTCGGATGGCATCTACGACGGCGAAACCTACGATGCCCGCAAGGAAATGCCCGGCTGGGACGCCCCCGGCTTTGATGATTGGGCCTGGGCGCCAGTGCGCGTTTTCGATCTCGGCACCGCCCAATTGGTCTGGCAGCGCAACGAACCAATCCGCGTCGTCCAGGAAATTAAACCGATCCGGCTCACCCAGCCCAAGCCCGGGGCTTACGTCTTTGACTTGGGCCAGAACATGGTGGGCTGGTGCCGGTTGACAGTCCAAGGCCCGGCTGGCACGACCGTCACCATTCGCCACGCCGAGATGCTCAATGACGACGGCACCATCTACACCGCCAACCTGCGCGGCGCCGCCGAGATCGACCATTATACCCTGCGCGGACAAGGCCAGGAGGTCTATGAACCGCGCTTCACTTATCACGGCTTCCGGTATGTCGAACTCACCGGCCTGCCCGGCGCGCCCACGATAGATTCGGTCCTGGGACGGGTCTTTCATTCCTCGTCACCCGACGCGGGAACCTTCATTTGCTCGAATCCGTTATTGAACCAGTTGATGCACAACATCGTCTGGACGCAGCGGGCCAACCTGATGAGCAGCCCGACCGATTGCCCTCAGAGGGATGAGCGGTTCGGTTGGATGGGCGACATCCAGGCCTTCTCCCAAACCGCGGTCTTCAACATGGACATGGCCGGCTTCTTCAGCAAGTGGGTGCGGGACATCCGCGATGACCAGGCCGATGACGGGCGGTACCCTGACTTTGCGCCGCATCCGGGCGATCCCAACAAGGGCGGTTCCGGCACACCGGCTTGGGGCGATGCCGGGACCGTGGTCCCCTGGCGGATGTACCAGAACTATGGCGATACCCGCCTGTTGGCCGAGCATTTCGATTCCGCCCGGCGCTGGGTCGATTACATTCATAAGAATAATCAGAATCTTATTTGGGCTAAGGCTCGCGGCGGCAATTACAACGATTGGTTGAATGCCGATACCTTGATCATGGCCGGTTGGCCAAAAACCGGCGGCGCTGTTCCGCCCGACATCTTGGCCACCGCTTTCTTTGCGCACTCGACCGAGATCGTGGCCAAGATGGCGCAGGTGCTCGGGCGCCAGGCTGAGGCCGATCAATACGGCCAATTGTTCGACCAGATCAAGGCGGCGTTCAACAAGGCGTTTGTGGGCGAGGACGGCACGATCCAGGGCAATACCCAGGCCGGTTACGCCCTGGCGTTGCACTTCAACCTGCTGCCCGATGCCCTGCGGGCCAAGGCCGCCCGGCACATGGTTGATGGTTTCGCGCGATACAACGGCCACATGTCCACCGGCATCCAGAGCAGCCATCGCCTAATGCTCGAACTCTCCCGCGACGGCTATCACGAAGAGGCCTGCCGGCTGGTGCAATTGCGCGATTTTCCTTCCTGGGGAATGATGATCGAGAACGGCGCCACCACCATTTGGGAACGCTGGGATGGTTATGTCAAAGGCCGCGGCTTCCAGGACCCGGGTATGAACTCGTTTAACCACTGGGCCTTCGGCGCGGTGGGCGAATGGATATGGCGCGACCTGGCCGGCATCAATCCCGATGAGTCGCAGCCGGGTTTCAAGCACTTCGTGATTCATCCCCGTCCCGGCACCGGGTTTACCTGGGCCAAGGGCGTCTATGATTCCATTCGCGGGCGGATCGTGAGCGATTGGAAGATCGACGGCGACACGTTCACGCTTGCAGTCACCGTGCCGCCCAACACCACAGCCACGGTTTACGTGCCCACTGCCAGCGCCGCGTCCGTCCGCGAAGGCGGCCAGGTTGCCGCTACGGTCGAGGGCATCGACAAGATCGGGGTCGAGGACGGCTCGGCTGTCTTTCTGGTTCGCTCCGGTTC
>JAMCZD010000048.1 GCA_023473405.1 Candidatus Omnitrophota bacterium | reverse complement strand
AGACCCCCAACGGAAGCGCCTCTTCGGTAAAACCGGAAAGCATGCTGGCAGTGGACTCGTCGTTCCCGCCGTAACCGAGGAAGATCAAGCCGCGATCGCGGACCACGGCGCGCACGCGTTTCTCGACGTCGTTCTTCACCTCTTCCGAGGCGTGGCGGGTGTTGAGCGGTGGGAGGCGGTGGTCGCCATGGAGTTTGACGACGAGGGGTCGCGTATGGGTGGGCCGCAGATAATTGCCCAGCGATTCGTGGGGTACAACCAACGGTCGAGCTTGAGTAAAGAGATAAAGGGCATCAGCCACCAGATCGTCGAAATTAGTGGTCAGCGCCACGTTGAACCGCCCGCCTTCCATGGTCATCAAGTTGGCCAATGCGGCGTAGCCAAACCCGGGAAATTTGCCCTCGCAAAGCATCTCCACCTCGCGCTGGCGCTCCTCGGGAAGCAGGAATAGTTGGTCCATC
Source organism: Candidatus Omnitrophota bacterium (assembly GCA_023473405.1). Lineage (GTDB taxonomy): Bacteria > Verrucomicrobiota > Verrucomicrobiia > Limisphaerales > UBA1319 > JAMCZD01. Next base: position 18,188 of record JAMCZD010000048.1, on the reverse strand, counting down.
ACCGAGCCGTAAGCCGCCGCCGGATTCTCCGCGCTGTAACCGGCGATGGCATCCGCAGCCCATTTCTCGAGGTCTTTGCGGCGCGGAGCGCGCAAGTCGCGCAGTCGAGGAAGCCAGTGGCTCTTGACCAAATTGGCAGCGGCCGGAATACCGGATGAGACGGAACAGCCCGAGCCGATGAAAAAGGCGAACCGGCTATCGGGGTGGTCGCACATCGTCTTCAAGCGCCGGGAAAACTCCTCGGCGCTCATCTTGCGGAAACTCTCACTCATAACTTTTTCCTTCGACACTCTAGTTGCGGTCAAGCTTACGACCCCATTCAAGCGGCTGGGCGAAAAAAGGCAAACAGTTTCCTCGGCAGGCAGCAGACTTGATCATTGAGAATTAGTCATTGGTTATTGAATTCAGAGTGGCCGCACCTTTGCAGGATTGGGCCATGGCGACGCTGACTTTCCTCAATGAAAAATGACTAATTTTCAATGCTCAAACAGAATCAAATTTTCCGTATCAGACGGCGCATTATGGTTTACTTTAAGGAATGGAAGATAAAACGCTGCAGGGACGCCAAGCCGATCGCGTGAGGCAGTTCTCGGTTTTCACGCCCAATCGTTTGGGCCGGCTCCACGACTTGATCAACATGTTGGGCGCGCAGGAGATTCATGTTTTGGCGCTGATGGTATTGGACACCACTGACAGCTCGATCATACGGTTGGTTGTGGACGATCCGGAGCAGGCGCACAGCCTGCTTCTGAAGCACGGGTTTCCGTTCACGGAAAGCGAGCTGTCAGTGGTGGAAGTGGATGGTGTGTCGGGGCTGAGGAGTCTGCTGACATCGCTGCTCGAAGCGGAGATCAACATCAACTACCTGTACTCGTTGATCGTTCATCCGCGGGGCAAGCCGCTGCTTGCTTTGAACATCGAGGACAACGAGATTGCCGAACAGACCCTGCGGCGCCATCAGTTCCGTGTCCTGATGCAAGCGGACCTTTCGCGTTGAGCGGCCGAGTCAACCGTATAGGGTAACGGGTGAAATGGATCAGAGAAAAGACATTGCATCGGCTATTCATCGTTGGGGTTTGGATCAAAGGCTTCGATGGGATCATGGAGACTGTCGCGGGTTTCATCTTTTTGTTTGTAAGTCGAGGGACCCTTATTAGTGTCCTGTTTTCGCTGACGCACCCGGAGCTGATGGAGGATCCGGACGACTGGGTTGCGAACACGTTGCGGCACCAGTTCAGCCAAATGTCGGTGGGGGGAAAACTATTCGGAGGCGTCTACCTGTTGGTTCACGGTTTGCTTAAGCTATTCCTGGTCGCGGGCTTGTTGCGCGGGAGATTATGGTCGTTTCCGACCGGCATGATTGTTTTGGTCGCTTTTATTGGCTACCAGGCATATCGGATGCTGCATCATTTCTCAGTTGGGCTGGCCTTTTTGACGGTGCTGGACGGGTTGATTATTGCTTTGATTTACAATGAGTATTGTCATTCAAAGCGCAATCGCTTAACTATCTCGGACGAACAATCTAAAGAGCAAACGAGAAAACTATGAATGCAGAAGCCCGCGTTGCCGAACTTGGACTTGAACTTCCGCCCGCGCCGAAGCCGGTGGGCGTTTACAAACCGGTGGTTGTGGCAGGGAACATGGCCTACGTATCCGGTCATGGGCCTATCCGCTCGGACCGGACGATGATTACCGGGCGAGTAGGGGCTGAGCTTGATTTGGCGGCAGGCAAGGCTGCTGCCCGGCAGGTTGGATTAGCCATTTTGTCCAGCCTTCAGGCGCACCTGGGGAGTCTGGACCGGGTCAATCGCCTGGTCAAGGTGCTGGGCATGGTGAACAGCGCGCCCGATTTCAAGCAGCATCCGGAGGTTATAAACGGGTGCAGCGAACTCTTTGCCGAGGTATTCGGCCCGGAAAACGGCGTGGGCGCGCGGAGTGCGGTTGGGATGGGGTCGTTACCGATGAGTATAGCCGTGGAAATCGAGGCTATCTTCGAGGTTGAACCGAGCTAGAGTGATCACTCGAATCGCAGGGCCTGGATCGGATCGAGCTTGGCGGCCTTGATGGCGGGGTAAAGCCCGGCGAGGACTCCGACGAATGCGCTGAAGGCGAAGGAGATCAGCATGGCTGACCACGAAATAACCGGCGAATTCTGGGTGGGGGTGAGCACGGTGAGAAGGTAGACCAGGGCATATGACGCGGCCAACCCGAGGACGCCGCCCAGGACGGCGATCACAACGCTTTCGACCAGGATTTGGAGGAAGATCGAGGCATTGTTGGCACCGATGGCCTTGCGCAGCCCGATCTCACGGATGCGTTCAGTAATGCTGGCCAGCATGATGTTCATGATGCCGATGCCGCCGACGATCAGGCTGATGGCGGCGATGATGCCTCCGCTCATGCGGGCGTTGCGCATGGCCGAATTAATATTCTCCACGGCGTCCTCCTGGGTGCCGAAGGTGAAGTCTTCGATTCCCTTGTGGGTTATCATCAGCACGTTCCGGGCCTGCTGGAGGGCGGGTTCGAGGACGTTGAGGCTGGCAACCTTGAGATCGATGTCGGTCAGGGTGGGATCGGGGGTGTCATTGGCGCCGGAGGCGGCGCGAAACCGGAGCCACATCGCATTGAGGGGGATGTAAGCGGTATAATTCTTGCGCCAAAACGCCCAGCTACCGCGGCGCCCGCTCCAACCACGCCGCCTCGCGGGGCCTTTGAGCGTCGCGGGCGGGTGGGTTTTTTCGTATTCGCGCATTTTTTTATCCTCCTCGCTTTCATAGCGGGTGAACATGCCGACGATGGTAAAGGGTTGGCCGTTGATGCTGATAGCATCCCCAAGCGGCACGATTTCCCGTCCCACATCCTCGGGTGAACCAAACAGGTCGTCGCGAATCCCGGTGCCGATCACGACGACGTTATTGGCTCGTTCCTCGTCCAGGGTGGTGAAGAACCGTCCGTATTGGACTTGATGCAGGTTCATATCGAGGACGGCGGGCCATACGCCCACCAGTTCGGACGGCCTGACGGATTTATCGCCGCGGGTCATGATGACCCCGCGAAGGGCCATCTCGGGCGAGATCAACTTGATCAGGGGCGCGCACTGCTGCAAGGCGTAGACGTCGTTCATGGTGCGGCCCGGGGCCTGGTCGGCCAGGTGTTCCTGGGCAGGCGGGACTTCCTGGTCCTGCAGGAGGACCTTGTCCAGTCCGCCGAGGGCGATGAGGGCTTCTTTCATGCCATTTTCCATGCCATTGAGGACCGCCGCGAGGGCGACGAGGCTCGAGACGCCCAGGACGATGCCCAGCATCGTCAGCAGGGAACGGAACTTGTGCGCCCAGACTTCTTTTAACCCGACCAGGATGGCGTTCAACAGGTTCATTCGTATCGGAGCGCCTCGATGGGATCGAGTCTCGCGGCCTTGAGGGCGGGAAGCAGGCCGGCCACCACGCCGACGCCGGCGCTGAAGGCGAAGGCGACCAGCATGGCCACGAAGGTGATTTGCGGCGCGTTATTGGTTGGAGAGAGCGCGGTCAGCAGCTTGACCAAACCGTAGGAATTGAGCAACCCGGCCAAACCGCCAATGACCGCGATCACGACGCTCTCGACCAGGATTTGGATGAAGATGGAGAACGTGGTGGCGCCGATGGCCTTGCGCAGTCCGATCTCACGGATACGTTCCGTGATGCTGGCGAACATGATGTTCATGATGCCAATGCCGCCCACCACGAGGCTGATGGCGGCAATGATGCCTCCGCTCAAACGGGCGTTCTTGATGGCGGCCGTGATGTTCTCGGACCAATTTTCCATGGTGCGAAAGGCGAAGTCCTCGATCTGGTTATGGGTATGCATCAGGACGTTGTGGGCCTGTTGCAGGGCGGTGTCCATGCGGTTTATATCGGCTATCTTGAAGGTGAGACTCGAGAGACGCGGATCGGGGATGTTATTGGTGCCGGTGGCGGTGCGGAATTTGATCCACATCGTGTTCAGCGGTATATAGATCGTGGCATTCTTGAGCCAAAACACAAAGCCGCCGCTGCTATGCCCATGGCCGCGGCTTCGGGCGGATCCCTTCGAAGTTCCAGCCGGCTGGTTCTTTTCCAGTTCGCGCTCGAGGCGCGCTTGTTCGCTTTCATAATGTTTGAACATGCCGATGATGGTGAACAATTGGCCGTTGATGTTGATCCTGTCGCCCAACGGAATGATCTCGTGTCCAATGTCGTCGGGCGCACCGAACAACGCGTCGCGCGTGGCGGTGCCGATGACGCATACGCTGCGGGCATTGGAGTCGTCGATGTCGTTGAACATGCGTCCGTATTGAACGACATGCTGGTTCATTTCCACGGCGCTGGGCCAGGTGCCGGCCACGACGAAGGGATTGAAGTATTTGCCCTGGCGCGACACGGTGGTTCGGTACAGGTCGATTTCGGGGGTGATCAATTTTACCAGCGGGGCGCTATGCTGCAAGGCATAGACATCGTTGATGGTGCATCCAACCGCCTGATCGGCCAGATGTTCCTGGTAGGCCGGCACCTCCTGGGCTTCCACTCGCACCTTCTCAAGCCCGCCAATGGCAATCAATGCCTCGCGCATGCCGTTCTCCATTCCTTTGACGAGGGCGGACATGGCTACCAGGCTGGAGACGCCGAGGATGATTCCGAGCATGGTGAGCAAGGAGCGGAATTTATGGGCCCAAATCTCCTTAAACCCGATGCTGATGGTGATCCAGAGGTTCATTTGGTTTCCAGGCCAGCTAGTTTCGGATCGAGGGTTTTGGCGATCTTGCCGTCGCGGATTTCGATTCGGCGCGGGGTAACGGCGGCGATTTCCGGGTCATGTGTTACCAGGACGATGGTGCGTCCTTCGCGGCTGAGTTGGAGGAACAGATCGAGAATGGCCTCGCCGGTGCGAGAATCGAGGTTGCCGGTGGGTTCGTCGGCGAAGACGATTCTCGGGTTGTTCACCAGGGCGCGGGCAATGGCGGCGCGTTGTTGCTGACCTCCGGAGAGCTGAAGAGGCCGGTGCTTGGCCCGGTTGTCCATGCCCACCATTTTCAGCGCATTCAAGGCGCGTTCCTTTCGTTCGCGGGCGGGCACGCTGCTATAGACCATGGGCAGCTCGATATTTTGCAGGACGTTCAATTTGGGCAAAAGATTGAAGAATTGGAAAACGAATCCGATTTTGCGGTTGCGGAAGGCGGCGAGCTGAGCGGGGGAGGCATTATGCAGCAGGGTGCCGTCCAGTTGGATTGTACCCTTGGTGGGGGAGTCAAGGCAGCCCAGGATATGCATAAGAGTGGACTTGCCGCTGCCCGAGGGGCCGATAATCGAGATGAATTCGCCGGATTGAATGTCCAAGGTGATATCATCCAGCGCCCGGATTTCCTCATCACCGACGTAATAAATCTTGCTGATATTGCGCAACTCGACCAAGGCCATAGGTATTGCTATTTAGCGCCGCTGGTCGACGGTGTCAGGTTGGTGGTTCCGGAGGTTTTGACCGGGGCGGCGGTGCGGTTGGTCCGGCCCGCGGCGGCATCGACCAATTTCATTACCATCGAGTTACGTTCCTTTTCGTTCCGGAAACGGTTGGTGGAGCCGAGCCCGGGAGGTAAACCCGCCGCCAGCCGTCCGGAACTCGAACCGGCGGCGAGGTTATCGGTCGGGACGGTCTTGATCATCTCCTCGGGGGGTTGTTCGAGGGCGACTACCTCGCCCGGTTTAAGACCCTTCTGGACTTCGGCGTAGAAATAATCGGCCACGCCGATCTGCACCGGGCGCCGCTCGAAAAAATCTCCTTGCTTCACCAGGACATAATGGTCGCCTTCCTCGGTAAACACGGCTTCCAAGGGCACGGAAAGGACTTGCGCCGCGGAGACCACGGGTATGGACAGGTTGGCAGTCATCCCAGGCCGCACCCGGGCGTCCAGGTGGGTCAATTTGATGCGGGTGGCGAAGCCTTTAATGCCGTTCTTGATAGTTGCCTGGGGGGCGATGCGTTCAATTTCACCCTTGAGATGCAGGCCCGGCACCGCTTCGACCTCGATGTCAACTTCCTGGCCCGATCGCAGCCGGGTGACATCCGCCTGGTTGATGTGGGCATTGACGACCATGTCATTCAGGTTGGCGATGGTGAGAACCTCGGTGCCGCTGTTGAATCCGCCGGAGCCGGATACGGCCTGGCCCATCGACACGGGGCGGGTCAGCACGGTGCAATCAAATGGAGCAACAATCTTCGTCTTGGTGAGTTGGTCTTCGACCTGGTTCAAGTCCTTTTGCGCGCGTTCAAGGCCGTTCTTTGCCAGCTCATAAGTGGTTTTGCTGTCCTGGTAGACCTCGAGGGAGATCAGTTTCTCTTTGAACAGTTCCTCGCTGCGGTCGTAGTTTCTCTTGGCTTGCTCCAATTGCAGTTTGGCTCCCTCGATCTCGATCAGGCGCGAGCCGCGTTCGGTTTGCAGGTCGCGGTCATCGAGCGTAAAGAGGATATTGCCTTTGCTCACCTGGTCTCCGATGTCGACATCCAGGGTGGCTATACGGCCGTTGATTTCCGGGCGCACCGAGACCTGGTCGGCCGGCCCGATATCCCCCGCGGCATTGATGGCGAAACGGATATCGCGCGGCTCCGCGACGGCAGTCGTGGAGCGGTCTCCGCGTTCCTCCTCGTTGACCGTTTTGCGCCAGATGCCCCATTTTAGAAGTCCCCAACTTCCAGCGGCCAGAACCAAGATTAGTATGATCCACTTTTTCATTTCCAACGACTAGCAACCTATACGACACGTTTGCCTCGTGTAAATTCGGAATTTCTTCAGCGGTTGGCAAAAAATTCCCACCGCCCAACCGCGCCGAACCATCGGAGCGGTGTTGGTTTGATTTGCGATTCGATCTGACGAAACGTTCCTTCAAATCCTACAACCAGAACCCGGGCATGACCCTGCAAGAGTCGAACCAAGGCCGCTTCGTCCGGCACCACGCGCTTGCCGAATCGCTCCCGGTTACCGGGGAACTCGAACGGCACCACGTGAAAAGGAATACCGCCAAAGAGCAGCGGGTGCGCGGAATCGACTGTGGGATACAGGTAAAACGGGAGGCCTTGCGGGAAGAAGCCCCAGCAAACCACGGTGTCCCCGGGACGGTATTCGACTCGAAGCATGGCCGCCAGCGGCTTGAGCGTTTGGTTGCTCTTCAAGCGGGTTTCCACGGTGGGGACCAGGGCAGCCACCGATAACAGGTTCGCCAGCCCGATCACTACGGCCGCCCGCATGCACCGGGCCCGGTCCCAACCCCGGCTCCAGATAAGCAGGATCACCAAACCGGCAACTGCCACTCCAAAAAAGGGCCAAACCCAGGCCTCGTCCATTACTTTGAAAAGGAACCTGACGGCCAGTGTCATGGCCGCCGACAACAAAAGTGGGCTGATCAGGACCGCGCGCCAAACCCATTCGGCCGGATCGATTCGTCCGCTGCCGGCCCTCGAGGCGGACGTCGCGGCTCCAGACCAGCGCCAAGCCACTAGCACGGCCAAGGCAGGAAAGATGGGCAGGATATAGGCTGGGAGTTTGGCCTTGGTGAGCGAGAACAAAACAAAGGTAAAGGACGCCCAGACGCTCAACATCAACCAGCCATCCTTTTGTGCCTGGCTCAGGCTGCGCCAGTGCGTGGGCCGCCAAAGCCAGCCCAACAACGGTGTCCAAGGCAGGAAACCAACGGCCAATATCACCACAAAATAGAGCGGTGATCCCTGGCGGTTTTTTATCGTCGTCCCCAGGGTGTGGCCCAATGCCTGGTCTATTACCATGTAATCCAGAAGTTGCGGCATGCGATGCGAAGCCAGGATAAACCACGGCATGACCATCAGACTGAATATCGCCAGGCCAAAGCCGGTTCCCAGCCACATCAAACCCCACCGTCCCGCCAGCCTTCGGCGGAACAAGACCAGCGCCGCCCCGGTTGCCAGCGGTATGGCCAACGCAACGGGACCTTTGGTCAAGAATCCCAGGGCCATGGCCGCCCAGGCGGCGGATTGCCAACCGAGGAAACGCCTCCCCGCCAGGGCGCGTGCTGCCGGCGGGCCTTCGGCTGTATCCCTGAACGCCTCCCAGCCACGCCATCCGAAATAAATGGCCCAAGCCACGAATTGCGTGAGGAAAATGTCGCACGTGAGCATTCGCGCCATGACGAAATAGAGCATCGAGGTTTGGAGAATCAGGGCGCTCCAAAGGCCCGCGCGCGGCCCACCCAGGCGGCTGGCCAGGAGATACGCCGCCAGCACACCGCTCAGCCCGGCCAGCGCCACCGGCGCGCGAACCGCCCATTCGCTATAGCCCCAAAGCCGCATCGACGCCGCCACAGCCCAATAGGCCATGGGCGGTTTGTCCAAATGCGGCGCATACCACAGGTGCGGGACCAGCCAATCGCCGGTTTCCAGCATCTCGCGGGCAACTTCAGCGTAGCGCCCCTCGTCGGGCTCGTTTAGCGAGCGCGATCCGAGCAGGAACAGAAACGCAAATAGCGTAACCGCCAGCAGCCACCAGCGTTGGCCTCGAGTCGTTACATCCGATGACACACCTGGTTAATTAGCGGCAACGCCCGAGGCCGTCGAGTTCGTATTTTCGTAGGCCGCGCGATGGACGGGGATTTGCCGGGCCATGAAATCGCTCTCGAAATCGGTGATGACGGCGCTCAGCTCCGGCGGCGTATCGACAGGCCGGAGGGCGGGAATGCGCCGGGCGGCTATGGACATGCACGCAAAATAATCGGCGTCATCGGTGCGCAGGTAGATGCGTCCGCCCTGGACCAATACCCGGCAAACCAATTCCATGAATCGGTCATTGACCAAGCGCCGCCGGTGGTGGCGGCGTTTCGGCCACGGGTCGGGAAAATAGACGTGGAAGGCATGGACCGAGGCCGGCGGCAGCAGATACGCGAGGCAGTAGCCGGCTTCGATCCGCAGGAGGCGCAGATTGGTCAACCCGGCCTGCTGGCCTTTGCGGTCCAGCTTGCGCAAGCGCCCCAGCAGACGTTCGACCCCGAGAAAATTACAATTCGCGTGGGAACGGGCATAATCCAGGAGAAACGAACCGTCGCCGCTGCCCAATTCAACTTCGAGCGGACGTGGCTCGGGGAAGACCTGTTGCAGATCGAGGGGGACGACGTAAGACTCCGGGCGGTGAATCAGACTTGAACCAAGGTTCATGCGGCGGACGGCTTTACGAACAGGGCCAAAGAAGCGGTGTAGCCATGGAGGAAATTCTGCTTGCCTACCGGACCGATTTCCCCATTGCAAAAAAGGCCGACCAAACCAGGCACCGCCAGGGTCCGCTGGACCAGGCTGGCGTCGTGGTGGGGCATGCCGAACAAGCGCTGGCCGCGCCCGTTGCAGCAGCACAGGCATCCCCCCTGCAACGTGGCACCCGACAGCCCGGCCCCGGTTTCTTTCAGCAACGCGGTCAATTCCAGCGTGGCGGCAGCGGCGTCGCGCCGCTGGAACTGGATGGTTTGACCCTGGCGAGGGAATGCGCCAACGGCCAGGACACCCGAGCGCGCGTCGGCGCCCAGCAGGTTGCGGATGAGGAAATCGCCCTGGCGAAACTCTTCGAGGTATTCGTTAACGACGAGGCCGATGAAGAGGTTCCCCCGGGTTTTCTTCTGATCTTCGATCGAAAGGCTGTTGTAAGTATCGGCAAGGACTTTATAGGCGGGGCGGTTGCCGATTTCGTAGATGAGATTTCGATCGGCCTTGGTAATGGTCCAGGTCTCCCCTATGGGGATGCAACCCTGGGCAATTACATGAGCCAATTGAATCTCGCCGCTGAAGGCAACGCCAACACCGCCAGTCTCATAAACCTCTCCGTTCAGGTAAAGCTGCGTGCGCTGTTCCGACGGATCGCCACTGGCCAGTCCTCCCAGGATTGGACAGCCCGGGTAAGCCTGGTTCCAGGCATTCAACCAGCCCTCCGTGTTGAGATGAAAGGGATCGACAAATGCCAGCCATCCATTGCACTGCCCGGGCAGCACACCCGTCTCCGCGTGCCAATAGGAGGGACCATTGGATTCCTCGAGTTGGCTTTGCGTGAAGTGGCAGGCGAGTAATTGGGCGCCAGGCAGGGTGTAAAGTCCCAAAACCAGTCCGGAACTATCCTCTTCTTCCTGATCGCCAAAGATAAGCCCGGTGCTCGAAGACCCCAGCAAAAGCGGGATTTGAGCGTGTACACGGAGGATTTCGAGCACGGTCTGCGCGTGCGGAAAGAAGCGCGGCGACATATACACCAGTCCCAGGGCAATCCGCGAGGCAGCCAGCCGCGCCCGCAGTTCCTCCGCCCAGGACTGGAGCGCGGCTTCGTCAAACTTCCCTGGCCAGTAAGCTGCAACGGCAGTTTCGTTAAGCATTGAATAAACATTATCGCCAATGCGGCCGATGGCAAACCAGACTTAAGCTTTGCTGGGCGCCGTGCGCTGCCGAACCGTCGAAGGACCCGGGAAATTCTCGTGCGGATGCGGATGAAACAGGCTGTGCGGTTTTTCCAGACCGTGGGCGAGCATGAGGGGCTCATCGGCCAGCAGGCGGCGCGTCTCGCCGCTGGCCACCAACCGGCCGCGGTCCAATACCAAGACGCGTGAGCAAAGGGCAAGGATCATTTCGAGATCGTGGCTGGCGATCAATTTGGTAGCGGGCAGGCTGCGGCACAGTTCGATGAATTCGCGCCGGCCGCGCGGGTCGAAATTGGCCGTCGGTTCGTCGAAGACCAACACCTCGGGCTGGCACGCCCAGACTCCCGCCAGGCAAACGCGCCTCTTTTCACCCAGGCTGAGATGATGCGGCGCACGGTTCTCGAAGCCGCTCAGGTTCACCGCCGCCAAGGCTGCCCGAACACGAATGGCGGTTTCCTCATCGGTCAGGCCCAGTTGACGAGGACCGAAGGCGACGTCTTCGCCAACCGTGGGTGAGAACAACTGGTCATCCGGGTCCTGAAACAGCAAACCCACACGCCGGCGGATTTCCGGCAGGTTCCCCGGCCCGACCTCGATGCCGTTGATGAATACGCTTCCCGCCTGGCAGGGAGCGCCCAGCAGCCCGTTCAAGTGCCAGAGAAGGGTCGATTTCCCCGCCCCGTTCGGGCCGATCAACCCCACCGTCTCCGATTTCTCGAGGTGAAAAGAGACGTCCTGCAGCGCAACCCGGCCATCCGGATAAGCAAAATGTAATCCATCCACTCTGATCACAGTACCTAATTACCCCAAAACGGCGCCGATGCAAAGCCGTCGGACGCCCATTTCCGGCGCGGTCAAATTGATGGGCGTGCGCTTCAAGAGTGGCAATGGGGTTGGTTGAAGGGATGGCCCGTTATTGAAGAGTCAGGTCGACCAACTCGCCGGGACGGAGATGCATGCCGGCCGGCAGATTGATCAGGATCGGCAGCCCCATCTCGAAGCTGATCCCGGGACGCAGCAAGGGAGTCGTGATCACTTCCATCTGGGAGCCGATCTGCAATATCTTGGCCGGGCGGACTTCACGGCGAATGGACCGGGACCGTACCTGAACCGTCATCCCAACCCCCAAATCCAAAGGCACAGGCGACCGCAAATAACCCACGATCCGATCGGATTGCGGGGCACTTATGGTGAGGATCGCCTCGCCAGCCATGATCGTTTCCCCTGATTGATGGTAAACCATGCTCACGGTGCCGCCGATTGGCGCAGTCAGGACAATAGGGCTTAGCTCCGCCTCGGTCTGCTGCAGTTTGGCAACCTGCACATCAATAGCAGCCTGGACGGGGTCGTTCGAGTTGGTGACCTGGCCGCGAGCAGGCACCTCGCCAATTGTATTCAGGCGCCTTAACGCCTCTTCGGCGGCGTCCACCATCTTGCTCCGTTCCTGGACCTCGACTTGAAGCCCATCTTTGGTGGTGCGCGCCTGGTCCAGCGAGCTGTCCGAAACCACTTTGTCCTGGCTCAGTTCGGCCATCCGTTTGAGCTCGGCCTCAGCCAGTTGAAGATTGACCCTGGCCGTTGCCAAGTCAACCCGTTCCTTGAGCCAATTCAGACGCAGTTGTTCATAGTCAAGGGCATTGCGTTGCTGGTCCACAACCGGGCTCATGCCCGAACGGATCAGCCCAACCTCAGCCTGAATGACCGCCAGCCGCGTGGCCAGGACCTTGGGTTCGGCAATCAGGACCCGCGCGACCGGGTCGCCCGCTTTGACTTGCTGCAAATGAGTCACACGCAGCTCCACTAAGGTGCCGGGCTGCTTGCTGGCAACCCTGGCTTGGACCGGTTCCACTTCTCCGACCAAGGTGGGCGGTGCGACGTACTCGCGCCACATGACGATCACCGTGATCAGCGAACTCACAAATACCAGCACCGGAAGGACTTGAAATCGAAATTCACGCCAGCGTTGAGCCGGCGGGATCGGGATGAGGGGTAACGGGTCCATGGCTCCTGTTCAAAGCTCCGATTCGTCTTCCGCTTGCAAGCCGCTAACGCGGGAAACGCCGTGCAGGGATTTCAGCTCGCTCAACAAATCAGCCATCCGTTCCGGGTCACGGAGCAGGAGCCGGTAGGAAAGGTCGGCGCCATCGCCGCCATCAACGGCGCGTTGGCTGGCGCAGATTGACTTTCGGCTGTGCCGGCGAAGCAATTGCCGCAGATCACACAACTCCGAGAGCGGACGGGTCCAATGGAGATTGACGATCATGTTATACCGGTGCCGGGTGCCAAAATTCGTATACCATATATACAAAAGCACCATCGCCGACCCCGCGCACCCAATGACCGCCGTGGCAAATTTCTGGGTGCCGCACGCCAGCCCAATCACAATAACCGCCAGGACATACGCGGTATCGAGCGTGTCCCGCAGAATATTCCGGAAGCGGACGATTGCAAAAACGGCCATCATGCCGAAAGCGGTGACGAGATTATGGGAAAGCACATTCATGACCAGGCTGACAATCACCGGGATCAACATGAGCGAACCGACAAACGACCGGGAATAGGAGAGCCCCGGGTGAGTGTACATGTAAATCCACGCAATCACGTGCCCGCACAGAAACGCCAGCAGAAGCCCCAGCAACGCCGTCGGGACGTTGGTTGGAACCGTGCCGAAATCACCTTGATATAGCCAGTCTGTCACCGTTCTTCGCGCTCCATGAAAGAGATCATATTCTCACTGGGTATGACCCGTCGCTGCTGGCCGTTGATCGGGTGAGCCGCATCCAGCCATTCAAACCTGGCCAGCGGATTCTTCAGACGATATTCACCCATCAGCCATATCCCGTCGACATATTTCGAAGCCCCGGTCTGGACCAAGTTGAAGGCCCGAGTCAGTTCGCGAAACCAGTTGGGAAAGTTGTTCGTGAACTTGAGCTCCAATACCACCCCTACGCCAAAAACCGCAATCGGATCGCCCAACCGTGTCGATAGCCGCGGACCGCACTCCGGCTCGCACCGCACCGACCGATCCATGGTGACACGCACCGAATTGTCCGAGCGGCTGATCCAGGCCTCCCGCTCGTAGGCTATGTGGACCTTGGGCGTGGCGTGCATCTCGCTCATCAGTGCGCTGAAACGCTGCAACGCCACCAACTTCGCCGCCCCGTCCGATATCATATTCCCCGGTTCGGGCAGATGACCCGCCAAAAGCCACGGCACTGCCTCCCGCCGCACCCCGCCGCGCTGTTTCAATATGCAGTTGTTCATCCGCCGTTTGACTTCGAAAAAGACGGGCGATTCCGGCCCCTCGTCGTAATACCGCAACCGCAGCTTGAACCGATTTTTGGTGCCATTAATGGTCGACTGGTACAGCTTCAAATCGTCCGAGTCCAAATACAGGCTGTGCACCGGATACGAAAATCCCGGCATGGATTCCCCAAATTCATCGATCTCGAGATAGGCCCGGACGAAATCCTGTATTGCCCGCGCTGTGCCTTCATTGATGAGGTATTTCAGCTCAAACCTCTGCAGTTGGAGCTTGTCTTCGGCCATAATCAGTCCGCTATTCCATATCGCTCAACCCATTGACATCCGATGGGACACAACAACTTAATCGTCACGATATTGTTACCGAATTGTCAAGTTTACATCGTCCCCGCTTATCTTATCCACGTTCCGCTTTCGCCCCGCTTTTGGTCGTTTGACGAAAAATTCCATTCGCATCATCCGTTTTCTCAGCCGAGAATCACGGCCTTCTCAATCCACTGCACCTTGCACCAAAGCCGCTTGCTTATCGCGGCCACCGCTCTCGACACCCTGATTTTCGTGTAAGATGAAGCAAAAAGAATGCCAAGCAGCGGCCAACGGCGCCGCAATAATGCGTCTTGGATACCGCCCGGCCCCGGCCCGCCTCCTCCGTTCACCCTCGGCGTCCAAACTCACACAACGGCAAGGAGTTGCCCGCGTTGCCGCTCCGCCTTCATCGCCCCATTGCACATTCCTCCATACCCGGCTGCCCGGACCTCCCGGTAGCCGGCTGGAAACTTGTCAAACCGCGGCAGTTGACAACCATCCGTCAGGCAGATTGATACCTCGAACGCGCTCCATCAGGTCCGGCTAAATACCGCATACTTGAAGACTTTTAGATGAAAACTCGAGCGAATAGTTTTGTCTTTAGACGGCCCTGGTTCCAAGGGAAAAATAAAGAAATGTTAAAATTATGTTGCCAAAGTTCTGGAAATTTGGTCAAATCAGTCCGGTTTCTTAAAATATGGGTTGTAGTTGGGTTGAACAACAGCCCGCGCAAGCGGGTGGAAGTGAGTCTAAAGCGGGTGAGTGCCTGCTAAGACTCGCCAGGTTGGCCCAAGAAAGAAAATCAGAATAGTCAGAGGATTACCTATGCGAAGCAAGTGTTTCAAAGCCTTCACCCTGGCGCTGCTCCTAATCGGTCTGGGCGGCATTCGCGCCAACGCCGGTTACGTCGTCCGGGTCTTCTATGACAAGCTCGGCGTGCAAACCAATTACGTTAATCTCACCAACTCCGTCGATGGTACCGTCACCACCAACGTGGTGTTGGTGGCTGTTCGCATACCGGGCGATACTGTGGCCGACTTGCTTAATGCCAAGGCGACCAATGTCGACGGGCAAGTATATAATATTTTCCCCACCGGCTTGAATGGGGACGGTCTGAACGGCGATGGTTCCCCCTTCTACACCGAGAAGGAGACCCAGTTCCTCGAGGCGGCCGCCACCCCCGGAACCAATTACGGCTCCATGATCGAAGGGTATATTGACCCCCCCCAAACCGGCAATTACACCTTCTGGATTTCCAGCCATGATTCATCCGAATTGTGGTTGAGTACGGACAACAACCCGGCTAACAAACAGAAGATTGCCTTCGTTGACGGCCAAACCGATCTTCGCCAATGGAATAAATACGCCAACCAGCAATCGGCTCCCGTCAGCCTGGCTCAGGGACAGTCCTACTATTTCCAGGTCCTCCAAAAACAAGGCGCCACCGGAGAAGGCTATGTGTCGGTGGGATGGGAATTGCCCGACGGCACCATGCAGCTTCCAATCCCGTCGCTCTACCTGCAACCTTACCCAACTTCGCTTTATGGCCTTCCTGATTATGTGATCGCTCCCCTCCCTGTTCCCAGTTTTATCCAAAATCTCCAGGATGTCACCGCGCAGGAACACTCGCCGGCTACCTTCTCGGTAAGCGTAAACGGCACCCCCGTTTCTTATCAATGGTATCGCGGCATCACGCCGATCCCGGACACGCCGATACCCGGTGCGGTGGATTCATTCTACACCCTGCCATTCCCCACTTTAGCTGACAATGGCGCTCGATTCAGAGTTGTGGTGGGCACGGCGCAAGGGATGCTTATCAGCTCGGTCGCCACCCTGACCGTGACCGCCGATACCACGCCGCCAACCCTGGTCAGCGCCAAGGCTTCCGTCTTCGATCCCGCTCTCGTCGAGGTCACCTTCTCGGAGCCTGTCACGGCCGATACCGCCTCTGATCTGGCCAATTATTCCCTTGATCAAGGCGCCGAGATCTACGGTATCGTGGTCGATTCTCCCACTGCGGTCACCCTCTACACTTCCGTTCTCTCCCCTGACGCGCAGTACACCTTGACCGGCAACGGCATAACCGACCTGGCATCGACGCCCAATACAATGGCCGATTCCAAGGTCACCTTCTCGGTTGCTCAATTCCTCGAGTTCAAGAAATATAACGGCCTGGCAGGCGCAAGCATCAACGATATCGCCGGTAGTGCGAACTTCCAACTGGACGCCTTCGACCAAGTCGCTTTCGTCGATAGCTTCGAATCTCCCTGGGCAAGCGGCCAGGATTATATCGGTCAAATCCAGGGCATTCTCACCGCTCCCGCCGATGGCGATTACCGGTTCTATCTTTACGCCAATAACGCCGGCATACTCTATATGAGCGCCGACGAGAATCCGGCTAACAAGGTGGCCATCGCCGCCATCGACAGCCCGACTGACCTCCGGCAATACAATAAGTTCGGCCTGTTCCTCGCCGCCAATGCGGAAGGCAGCGATGGTTCCGGGACCTTCGCCGCCGCGAGCGCCTTCAGCTACACCAACATATACGACGTTGAGGTCAGCACCACCAATATCGTCACCAATAGGGCTGTCGATGCCGGCGGAACCAAAGAAACCAATTACGTCACCAATGTCGTCGTAACCCTCGAACCCGAAACCAACATCACTGCTTCCGCGTCTGCCACCAACGTGACCAGCGGCGGTTCGGCCTTCACAGCAGCTACGGGCATCATCAGGCCAAATGCCAATAACTCGGCTGTCCAAATCTGGGCTCGGGTCCCCGGTGACTATTACAACGGCATTACCGTCACGTTCGTGGACGACGTCGCAACTGGCTTGGAGCGAGCTGTATACGACGCCGCCACCAAGACGTTGACCATTCACAAGAACGCGCAGACCAAGGCCAGCAAGATCGTCACCGCGATCAGCCTGCCCGGCCAAGTCAGCGATACCATTACCTTGACTGCCGGCCACAAATACTACATCGAGGCTGACTTGAAGGC
Source organism: Candidatus Omnitrophota bacterium (assembly GCA_023473405.1). Classification (GTDB taxonomy): domain Bacteria; phylum Verrucomicrobiota; class Verrucomicrobiia; order Limisphaerales; family UBA1319; genus JAMCZD01. The sequence continues at coordinate 1,195 of JAMCZD010000048.1, read as the reverse complement.
AGGCGGCAGCGGCATGCATGGGATCGGCGTTGCCTGGCAACAACCGGGTCAAGGACCCGTTCAAGACGGCACTGTGGCCATTTCGAATGCCTACATCGGTGCCAATCGCACCCTGGGGCCGATTACCGTTACCAATTCTCCATCCAGCATGACCGTCCTCGCCGGGCAACCTGTCACCTTCTCGGTAGGCAATGCCCCGGTAGGCTATGGTCCATTTACCGCCTTCAAGACGCCTGTGGGCGATAGCGGCGTGGATGGGACTCCGCCCTATTCGTATCAATGGTACCACAACGGCCAGGCGATCTCAGGGGCCGTCGATACAACTTACACCTTGCCGGAAGCCACCCTGGCCAATAATGGCGATGTTTTCACCGTCCTGGTGAAGAACGATTTCAGCCTGGCTGCCAGTGCCAATGCAACCTTGACCGTTACCTCGGCTCCACCAACGGTCATTGCCAGTGGCTTGTTTGCTGATTCCGTAACGGTGCTCTTCTCAGTACCGGTGAATTCCGCAACGGCAACAAATCTCGCCAATTATGGATTAACCACAGCCGACGGGTCGGCCGTGAATATCCTCGATGCGACGGTTGCCAGTGACGGCAAAACAGTAACCCTGCAGACGGCGTCGTTGGCTCAACAAGGAGCCTATTCGCTGGGAGTAAGCAACGTGACTGACCAGGCCAGCCCTGCCAAGGTCATGGCCAATACGGTCCTCAGCGTCGGCATCTTCAACTTCGCCGACATCGTCCGCATCAACAACGACGAACCGTTCAGCCTGCTGCCTGGCGGTATGACCGCAATGATCGAAGGCGGCGGTGCCAATATCGGCGGAACGTCGGATCAGTTCGTTTATGCCTATCAACAGGCCACCGGCAATTTCGATTACAGCCTCAAGGTCCAGGAAATGGACACGCCGGATGCCTTGGCTAAGATTGGTATCATGGCGCGGCTCTCGCTCGACGCCGATAGCCCCAACGTCTACAGCTTGGTAGGCCCGCCTGGCGGCGTGGACACTTACCAGTTCCAATATCGCGACGTCAAGGGCGGCAGCACTGCCACCACAGGGTCTAATCCAGCCGCAGGCTATCCAAGCGTTTGGATTCGTCTGCAACGCGTCGGTTCTGTCTTTAACGGTTTCCTGAGCACCGATGGCCAGAACTGGACGATTTACGCCAGCAAAGATACCGCCACCAGC
>JAMCZD010000436.1 GCA_023473405.1 Candidatus Omnitrophota bacterium | reverse complement strand
GGAAATGGAAGAGGCCATTCCTGATTTCCTGCTTTCCTAAGGAGAAAAGGAGTTATCGCCAAGGAAGGCAGGAAGACAGGAAATGGAAGATGGGATTCCTGATTTCCTGCTTTCCCAAGGAGAAAAAGGGTTATCGCTAAGGAAGGCAGGAAGACAGGAAATGGAAGAGGCGATTCCTGATTTCCTGCTTTCCTAAGGAGAAAAGGAGTTATCGCTAGGGAAGGCAGGAAGACAGGAAATGGAAGATGGGATTCCTGATTTCCTGCTTTCCCAAGGAGAAAAGGGGTTATCGCCAAGGAAGGCAGGAAGACAGGAAATGGAAGAGGCGATTCCTGATTTCCTGCTTTCCCAAGGAGAAAAGACGATTCCTTTGATGTTCTTTCCGGTTTCCTCAGTGTTTGATTTGCGGCCAGAATTGGTTCCAATCGAAGGGGCGGCTGAACTCGCCGTAGTGGCACTTGATGCAGTCGCCGGCGTCCAGCGGGCGGAAGGTGAAGATTATTGATGGATCGCCTTCGCGTTGGCGCAAGTGCAAACTCCCGGGGCCATGACAGCCCTCGCATCCCACGTCAACGAGCTTTGCGGCGGCGAATTCACGGCGGTAACCGGACGGTCTGCCGAAGCCAACGGTGTGACAGCCGATGCACTTGGGATCGGCGTCGGCATTGCGGTCGGTCAAGGTGGTGAAGGCGCGGGCGTGCCCGGAACGGTGCCAGGCCTTCGCAGCGCTTTCGTGGCAGGGCAGACACTTCTCGGTCCCGGCATAGGTGGCGGCGGCTCGGACGCCGGGAATCGCGTCCGGATCCGAATGCTTCTCGTCATCGACTGCCAGGCGCGTATGGCGGATTTCATTGCGGTAATTTTGCATCATCTGGCGGAAAGAGGTGTCCTGGGGGATTTGATCGTGTAAGAGGCGAATCTCGTTCCCGGTTGTTATCGGTGGCGAGCCTTTCTGGAGTCGCAGGCGCAAGATGCCCATGGCGCGGGATTCATTGGTCACGAAATAGACGAGGCTCCGATTTTCCTTTTGCAGTTGCTGGGCTGGCTGGCTGACTTTTCCACCGAGGATTACGTGGCATTCGTAAAACTGCCGGGCAAGGCGCGCGAGGCTGGCTTCATCGGTGAACGCGAGCAGCACAACCAGGTCCGTCTTGCCGCGCAACAAAGCCAGGCATCGGTCAATCGCCGGGGTCATGTCACCCACAACCAGGCCGTCACCGACATTTTCCACGGCATGGGCATCCAAAACGCCGACAATTGCCACACGAAACGCACCGCGACGGACAATGCGATAAGGGTCAAGGATTGGCTGGCGCGTGGATGCATCGAGCAGGTTGGCGCTGAGAACGGGCACGGGCGAGGTTCGTTTGATTTCGCGGAGTTGGGCGGCGCTGAATTGAGCCTCGATGGCGCCGATGTTCAACGCGTCATAATTCATGGCGGCAAACGCGCGGAGAATGTAACGGTACTCGATAAAATCATAATCCTGGTTTCCGGCGGCAGCATCGCCAACGTCCACGCGCAACGCGCCAGCCGGTGCTTCGGCATCGAGAACGGTTTTGAGCCGGGTTAGCCCGCCGAACTGGCCGGTGAAACAACCGCACGGCTCGAGGCGTCCCCGGGTATCGCAGGTAAAAAACAAGGGCAGGTCGAGCGTGGCGGGCGTGGAGGACCTGCCGCAGCCGACGGCGAGGAGGAGCCATGCCAAAAGTGGACTTGCCCATCGGAGCAGCGGCGTTGGTATTCGCTGGTTGGGACTGAGTTCAGTACAGCACCGCATAGGCGAAGACATTCACGTTCACTCGAGATGGATTCTGGATTTCGTTGCCGCCGCAGCAACAGCAGCCTTTGGCATGCTCGACGTCGTTTAATCCTTCTTTGGAATAGACGAGCGCGAGGCGTCCGTTGATTTCGAGTCCTTCGATCGCCACCTGGCGCCCGTGCTTTTCCGTCAAGCGCGGGATTGGGTTTACGATGGAAAAAATGGGATGGGTCATAGGAACTTTTCGGAGCGGGTTTTCAGGAAAACAGATCTTGATTTCCTGACGGAATGATTTATCCCATTTCGCGTCCGAGCAGCCCGGGCTGACCAGGAGAAACCCGCCTTGCGTCAAGTATTTTCTGAGCTGCTGACGTTCTTTTTGGCTGAGTGAGAAACTCTCGTTGCCCGACATGACGCAGAACGGGAAATCGAACAATGCCTCGGCATCGAGGCGCACCGGGCAGAATTTCCTGTTCACGCGCAAGTTGGTTTGGTTGGCGACGTCGGTAAGGAAACGATCGGCGAAACAGACCGAGCTTTTGTTGCCCGCGTAAATCAGGTTGCCGCACTGGAGGAGGGTAAGGTCGGAACGCGCCGTTGTTGACGGCTGGGCTGGGGCGGAAAGGGAGAAGAGAGAGCACACGACCATGATGCGGGCGAATCCAAAGCACGCCTTGAGATCAATTCGGTTTTTCATTAGCCGGTTTCGCCTTTCTCGTCGTGATCGCCTTGAAGTAATTCTCGACCACGTCGTTGTATTCCTCGAGTGTCGCCTCCGATGAGACGGCGGCGGACTGACGGTTGACGGGATTCAGCCCGGTCAGTGTGTCCGATTTGTCCACCTCGCCCCGTCCGCCGCTCGCCAGTGCGCCGGTGCCATTGCCGAATCGGCGGGAATCCGGCGAAGCCCGGCTGCTGTTACGGGCCCGCGATTCGTTGCCCAGCACCTCGAGGGTTGAACCATCCATCACGGCGTAGCCGGACTCACCCAACATGCCATCGCCCTGGCCGCCCGCGATTCCTTGTCCCAGACCAAAACCGAACTTACGGCTGAGTGCCATTTGGGCGAAGTTGTTGTTTGGGTTCATGCGCCGCAACCTCAAGTATGCATCGAGCTCGTTGCCGGATGGGCAATTACCACCTTGGCAATCATTGAACATTTTTTCCATCTCACCGCGCAAGCGCTCGGCCAACTGGAACGATTGCTCGCCGTCGCCGTTGAGCATTCGGCCGGTCGCCATCTCGGCGAGTGATTCAAGCCGGCGCTCGAGGACCTGGTCCGCCAAGTCGCGTCCGCTTTGGGCTGCCTTTGGAAAAAGCTTATCGGCGGCTTGCGCATCGACGCGCAATTTCTGGCGGAGCTTTCCGATCAAGGCGGAGACCTGATTTTCGCTGGCGGCGAGGTCTTTCAAAGCGAGTTGGTTTTCACGGGTCAACGGGGCGGGACGATTGTAAGCGCGCGATTGCTCCGCCAGTTCCTGCTGGGCGCGGTAGAGCGATTTGAATAAGTTGAAGTCGTTGATGAGTTGCTGCATGAGGTCCATCTCATCCAGCGTTTGGACTATTTGCTTTTCGTTTTCCTCATGGACACCGCCGAGCCGCGCGAGCTGATCATCGGAGGCCTTCTTGAAACCCGCCAGCAGGTCCGTCGACAATTGGCGAGGCCCGCCCGGCGGCGAGCTGCGCCGGGCGACATCGCTGGTGGCGGCGTTGTTGGTTTGGGTGCTGAGGCGAATGGCCGCAGCCTGCTGGCGGAGCCGTTCCTGCAAATCGGTTTCCACATCATACAAGGGATTCGTACGGACAAAATGCTCCATCCGCTCCGCTTGCTGGTTGAGTTTCTCGTTCAGTTCGCTTTGATTCGCGATGAGGTTGTCCAATCGAGGCATGAGCGTTTCGCGCTTGGCGGCGCCGGCTTGGGCCGAGTCGCGCTGGAGCTTTTGAATTTCCCGGCCAAGTTTTTTTTGTTGATCAATCAACGAGAAAGGCGAAACCGGCTAATGAAAAACCGAATTGATCT
>JAMCZD010000483.1:3007-3802 GCA_023473405.1 Candidatus Omnitrophota bacterium | reverse complement strand
CCAAGCGGGGGCCCGAGGTCCAGCAGTGGGTGCGGTCGGGTCAACTATCGACGGGTCATGCCAAGGCAATCCTGGGGATGGAAAACGCGGATGCGCAACGGATGACGGCCGAGTTCGTAATCCGCGAAGGATTGAATGTGCGCCAGACCGAAGAATGGGTGTTGCGCTGGCAACAGCGCCACGCTGCCGGGGCCGATTCGGAAAAACCGAAGCCGGCGGGGACACCGGTTCGGGATGCCCAGGTATTGGACTTGGAGAACCGGCTCCAACAGCGATTCGGCACCAAGGTCCAGTTGCGCTACAACCGCGGGAAAGGAACTGTTGTCATTCACTTTTTCAACGAAGACGACCTTTCGAGGTTGCTCGAGCTTTTTTCGGTGAAAGTGGATTGAACAAACGGCGACGTTGCCGTTACAATGGCGTTTTTATTTGAGCATCATATGAGTAATTCGCCCGAACTTCGGAAACAATGCGCGCAACAGCTCGAAGCCGCCGCCAGTGGCGTCAGCCGCATTTCGGCCTTTCTTGGCCTGGACGGTTTCGTGGATGAAATCATTCACGTGGTGGACCAGCGCCAGGACGCGGAACACTATGAACGCGTGTCCACCATTGCCAAGCTGGGAGAAAAAATCGCCGCTGCGGCAGGCAAAAGCACCAACATCGAACTGGTCAATCAGCGGACCAAGCTCGGCGGCAACGGCCCCATCATGGCCAATGCGCTCAGCAGCTTTGGAGTTCAGGTCACTTACCTGGGCGCCCTGGGCTACCCAGCTCTCCATCCTGTTTTTGCCGATT
>JAMCZD010000483.1:0-2997 GCA_023473405.1 Candidatus Omnitrophota bacterium | reverse complement strand
GAGGCGATCGCCGAGGCCGGCCACACGGACGCCCTGGAGTTCGACGACGGCAAGATCATGTTCCCCAAGACCGTCCAGTTGAATGAGGTCACCTGGGCCAATATCCAGGAGCGGTTCGGACGCGACCGGTTCATCGCCAAATTCAGCTCCGCCAATTTGATTGGTTTCATGAATTGGACGATGCTGCCTTATATGAGCGAATTGTGGGAGGCGCTGCTGAGTGAGGTTTGCCTGCACCTGACCGGCGCGCGCCGCCAGATATTTTTTGATTTGGCAGACCCCGAAAAACGGCCGCCGAAGCACCTTGCCTTGGCCATGGAATTGATCGTCGAATTTGAAAAGTTCTTCGACGTCATCCTCGGCGTGAACGAAAAAGAGGCATTCGAGATTGGGGACGCATTGGGGCTGGGATTGAAGGATCATTCGCCCGAGGGATTGGCTTGTCTAGCGGGTGAGATCAACCGGCGGTTGTCCATCAACACCGTCTTGGTTCATCCCGTCGCCTTCGCCCTTACCGCCAGCAAGGGCGACATTCAAATGGTCCAAGGACCGTTCTGCGCCAAGCCGTTGATCAGCACCGGCGCCGGCGATCATTTCAATGCCGGCTTTTGCCTGGGCAAATTGCTCGGATTGGACAACACGCTCAGCCTGCTCGCCGGGGTTGCCACCAGCGGTTTCTACGTCCGAACCGGCCAAAGCCCCGCCATCCCGGACATTGCGGGTCTGTTGCGCAACTGGCCGAAGGTTTGATCCATGGTACTGCCCATTCTGAAATACGGCCAGCCGGTTTTACGAAAAAAAGGAGCGCGCATCGAGCGGGTTACGCCCGGGATTTCGAGGCTGATCGCCGATATGTTCGAGACGATGCAGGAGGCCCGCGGCGTTGGACTGGCCGCCCAGCAGGTCGGCTATGCCCTCCAACTCACCGTGCTCGACGTGCGCGAAGTGATCGATCGGCCTTCGACGCTTCAGCTCGACGGCCAGCCCGCCGACGTCAATTCCTTCATGCCCCTCGTGCTGATCAATCCTGAAATCAAGCCGCTCTCGGCAAAGGTGACCGGTCCCGAGGGTTGCCTGAGTTTTCCGGAGATGTATGCCGACATCAGCCGCCCGGAATCAATCTCGGTGTCCGCGCTCGATGAACGCGGGAAACCGAAAGCCTTTCAATGCGGGGGATTGTTGGCCAAGGCAATTCAGCACGAGCTTGACCACCTCAACGGCATCCTGTTCATCGACCGCATGAGCGCCGAAGATAAACTCAAGTTGAAACCGCAATTGGTGGCCCTCCGCGCCGCAACGCAAGTCGCCTTGGCCCATAAAAATGGTTAGGGGCACAGCGAAGCGGCGACGGCGCTTTCCCTCGCCCCAAAGCGATGTCCCACCACTTACGCACTCAGCAATTTCCAGACCCGCAGGGCTTCGGTTGCGCTCCAGGCCTGGGCGTCGCAGCCACGCTGGGTGTGGGGCGCGTCACCGTCCAGGATTTCCGGTAGATGCCCCAGGCAACCGCTGACCAGCAGCGGCTCGAGACTTCGCAGGTATGCCTTGGCGGCGGCGGTGGCTTCCGTGGAAAAATTCCATGCCTTGGCCAAGGCTTCACAGAAAACCGCAAAAGTCCAAGTCCAAGCCGTTCCGTTATGATAAGCCGGCTTGCGGCGCGTATCTTCGTCGCCTTCATACCGGCCCCAGTACGGGAACCCGGGATCATTGAGCAGACGCCCGTCGTTGCCGCGGATGGGATGAGGCGTCCAGACCTTCAACGGCGCCAGCGATCGCAGCGCACCCGGGACGGCCAGGTACCGCTGGGCGGTCTCGACGCAGCGTTGCGCCTTCTCGCCGCTTACCAGGCCCAGGCTGACGGCCAGGAGACAATTGCTCCGAACCGCGCGATCAGGAGGCGCAACCGCCGCAGACACCCCGGGCCGGGCCTCGAGCACGTCGGCCAGATAGCCCTGGTCCTCGAGCCAAAAAAACTTCTCCAGGTTAAGCTCCGCCCGGTCCGCCAGCGTCCGCCAGCTTTCACCAGACGTTCCCTGTGTCCCCTCGGTCATTTGAGTCCCTTGAATGCAAAAGTCCTTCCCCGCCGCACCAGCCTCAAGCCGGTCCAACTGCCGCAGGAGCCGAATCCACAATGCCTGAATCTCGACCGGGTAGCCTTCGCGTGGGGTCCCAGCCGGGAAATTGGTGTCCATCCAGGTAAAATGACTTGGGCTCCATACCAGGCCTGAGCCGGGGTCCACGCGGACGCCGTTGAATGTCCCTCGGCAATAGCCGGCAGCGATCCGGCGCAGGACGTCCGCCAGGGTGCGGCCCGAGGGATCGACCGGCGTGAGATAGAGATCGGGTCCCATCAGCGCCGCCGCTTCCTCGACCGCCAGCCCGAACCAAAGCGGCGCATCGGAGGTGTCGCGATTGGACGCGTTTTCGCCGTGAATGCTATTTGGCAAAGTACCGTCCTGCTCGAAACGCCCGAAGGTCACGAGCAGTTGTTTGATATCGTCGGTCATTCCGGCGGCCAGCATGCCCCGCGCGCAAATGAGTGAGTCCCGCCCCCAATCGAGAAACCATGGATAACCCGCCACCACGGTCTTTCCTCCATTCCGGCGCGCCACATAAGCCTGGATCGCCAAAACCAATTGCCGCCCAAAGGCGTCGTTCAGGTGCAAGCCGGCTCGCTGTAACGCCAATTCGTTGGACCGGGTCCGTCGCGGGAGGAAGTCCTTTACCCAGACCGGATCGGGATCGGCGGGATCGGCGCTGGCGGTCAGGGTCGCCGAGCCGCCGCTGGGCAGCGGCAACTCGAACCACCCCGGACTGCAGGCATCGCCGGAAGCGGTCATTCCGCGGCTTTGCTCAACCGGGTAAGGAATCTGGTAACACCATTCGACCTGGTGATGATAAAACCCGGTGTCGCTAAAAACCCGCAAATGCCGGTCCGCCGCCGGGACAAACTCGAATCCAGCCCGGTTCCGCAAAGGCCGGCAATTAGCGGTGAAA
>JAMCZD010000339.1:3449-3813 GCA_023473405.1 Candidatus Omnitrophota bacterium | reverse complement strand
CGGCCAAGGAGGTAAGGATCTGCCAAGTCCAGGCTCCTTTGGGGGTCTTGTTGCCGCAGGAGATTTTCCACGCCACCACCGCCGGCCGCAACTGGCGTTCGGCGCGGTTAAAAGCCCGTACCACCCGATCCTCAAATAGCGTAAGTAGAGGCACAGAGAGGCGGGGGGTCCATCGTCGAAAAGAGCAATGAGATAGTTGCGCACTTCGTCGCAGAACAACCAACGGATCGGTTTGGGCTGGAGCGGAGCCTTCGACCGCGACCAGCCCGCGTGGAATGGCATCCCGTCAAAGGCGAAACCGGCCAGGGTCGGCTCCGCCATTCGTTCCTTGACCGGGCGGCAGGTCTGGAAGGTCGGCGTCAGC
>JAMCZD010000339.1:1678-3439 GCA_023473405.1 Candidatus Omnitrophota bacterium | reverse complement strand
GGAAAGAGCACTAACGAGGAAAGAGGGGATCGTGGGTCTCTCTATCTACTAAGGGGATTTCGGAGGGCCGATTGCCACATGGCAATGAAGATATTTATGCGGCGGCTCTCTGGGCTGAACCGGTCAGGCGGTCGCGGAGGATGTCCCGGAGTTGGTCCTTGGTCGCCGCCACCCACATGATCGGGCCGGGGTCTTCAGCGATGGCCCAGCAGGCGCAGTTCATGACGGTCTGGGCCTTGGCACTCTGGACGGCGATGTCCCGGACACCGTTGTTGCCGAAGTCCTCCATCACGCCCCGGACCCAGGGCGACGCGTCCGAATGCCAGCGCCCCGGCAGGGACCAGGTTTCATCCACATGGACGTGTTCCTCACACCACTCCCACGGGGTGCCGGCGGTCGGCGGGCTTGCAGGCAGCGCAGAAGCCTTCGATGAGCGGGTGGCGAGACGTTCGCACGTCGAAGGCGGAACGTTACGCTTCAAGGTGCGGGCAGTAGCCCACCCCTTCTTCAGTCTGGAAGCTTGACAGGTGTAGCATATAAGCTACAGTGGAGCGGTGGACAATAAGCCCAAGTCCATTCTGGTCTATCGCACGCGTGAAGGCCGACTGCCCTTCGATGAGTGGTTGCGCGAGTTGCGCGACCAGAACGCGGTAGCGCGAGTGCTGGCACGCATCGGGCGCGTCCGTCAGGGAAACATGGGCGACTGCAAGCCGGTGGGCGAAGGCGTGTCCGAGTTGCGTGTGGATTACGGGCCGGGTTACCGCGTGTACTTCGGCCAGAAAGGGTCCACGCTGGTGATCCTGCTTTGCGGCGGCGACAAGCGCACGCAAGAGCGGGACATCCGGCAGGCGCAGGAATACTGGCACGATTACCAGAAACGCGAGAGGAAATGAGTTATGAAAGCTGCTGCAAGATTTGAAACGGTCCTGAAGGACCACCTGTCCGACCCGGAGCAGGCCGCGAAGTACCTGACCGCCTGCTACGAGGAGGGACCGGAAGTGTTCCTGCAAGCCTTGCGCGACGTCGTGGACGCTCAAGGCGGTATGAGCCGCACCGCGCGGCTCGCTGGTTTGAACCGCGAAAGCCTCTATCGTCAGCTTTCCCGCCGGGGGAATCCCAGCCTCACCAGCCTCAACGCCGTGTTGACGACGTTGGGATTAAAGCTCCAGGTACTTCGCGGCAGGATAGGGGCGACCTCAGGAAGCGAGCCTGGACTTTAGCCGGCCCAGGCGTTCAAAACCGCCTCGACCCCGTTCTCGCCGTTTCTCGCGGCGGTTCTCGACGCCGTTCGACCACGAAAGCGGTGCCGAGTTCCTTGGCGATGTCCTCCTGTTCCTTCCCGCTCAGGAACAGGAACGTCACCAGCCCGCTCTTGCTCTCCTTCAGTTCATCGAGACTGGTCGGCAACCGGTCCGCCGGTTCCTCGTCCTTCTCGACCTTCACCGCCGGTTCCTTCCTGGCCTTCGCCGTTTTCGGGGCCGCGGTCGGGGTCGGGGTTTGGGTCTTCGCCGTCTGTTCCTTCTTCGCTTCTTTGTTGTTCTTCATTGTGTGCTCCGTTCTTTGTTTTGTTGTTGTTCCGCTCCGATCGTGAGGCTCGCTACGGTGGGGCGGTGTGAGTGTCCAAGGGAATCCATGGAAATCTTGGGACCGGCTTCGCCAACCCAAGGCGACGCGGACTCATGCAATTCGAGGGAAGCCGGGGCGGCGGTCTGGAGTCGGCGGGCAGGCATCTGACTAATGCCGGGTTTCAAAGATGAAAAG
>JAMCZD010000339.1:0-1668 GCA_023473405.1 Candidatus Omnitrophota bacterium | reverse complement strand
AAGGGAAAGATTTCCCGCGATATTGGAGGAATCGTTCCGTGAACTCGGTATTATTCAGAACGTGATAAAATGCCGTCAACGCGGTCAATAGTATCAATGAATCGTTTTTGCTATTTCATTTGTGCTGGCGCTTTCCTTTTTGCCGACTCGTGTCTGGCCGCCACCACCAACGAAGCGCGCGTGAGCGTGGATGCCGCGCAAATTGTGAGGACGGTGGACGCTCGGCTTTTCGGCTTGAACACGGCGATTTGGGATTCGCACTTCGACACGGCTGACACGGTTTTTGCCCTGCGCGAACTGGATGCGCGGGCGCTTCGATTCCCGGGCGGTTCGTTGTCGGATGATTATCACTGGGCGTCGAACCGGAGCGGCGCAAACGGCAGGACCTGGCCGACATCCTTTTCAAACTTTGCCCACGTGGCCACGAACATCCACACGCGGGTTTTCATCACCGTCAATTACGGTTCGGGCACGCCGGAGGAGGCGGCGGCGTGGGTGCGTTGCGCCAACATCAGCCATCACTACGGCTTTAAATACTGGGAAATCGGCAATGAAAATTACGGCAACTGGGAACACGATGACAATTCGCCGCCGCACGACCCGGTGACTTACGCGAGGCGCGCAAAGGATTATTTCAGCCAGATGAAAGCCGTTGATCCGGCCATCAAAATCGGCGTGGTCGTCACCGAAGGCTACCGGGACCGGACACCCAAAATGCTGGTGGCATTAAAGCGGCTTGGCGTAACGCCGGATTTTGTGATTTACCATCTGTACCCGCAGAATCCTGGAAATGAAAATGACGCGCGGCTTTTGCAGTCCACCGCCGAATGGACGGTTGCCGCGGCGAAATTGCGGCGGGAGTTGAAGAATTGGTTGGGCGACGCGAACACGAATGTGGAATTGATTTGCACGGAAAATAATTCCATTCCAGAAAGGGTGGGCAAACAGACCACCAGTCTCGTCAACGGGCTCTATCTGGCGGACACTTTAGGGCAGATTGCGCAGACGGAATTCAATTCATACCTCTGGTGGGATTTGCGAAACGTTCAGGACCCAAAGAACAACAACAGTCCCGCGCTTTATGGCTGGCGGCAATACGGCGACCACGGGATTTTATTTGGCAGCCAAACGCGCTACCCGACGTTCTACACATTCAAACTGCTGAAATATTTTGCGCGCGGTGGCGACCGGATTTTGCGCGCGACCAGCGACAACCGACTGCTTTCGGCTTATGCCGCGCGGCGCGCCGACGGCACCATGTCCCTGCTCCTCATCAACAAAAGCCCGCACGCCACAATGAACGCGGATTTTTCAATCGCCGGTTTCCAGCCAGAATCCGGCGCGACAATTTATTCCTACGGCATTCCGCAGGACGAGGCCGCCCGCACCGGAACCGGTTCGCCGGACATCGCGCAGGCAAGGATTACCGGCGCGGCGGCAGAATTCCCCTGCCAATTCCCGCCGTATTCGGCCACCGTAATTGTGCTTTCGCCGCTGCGACGGAGAACCGTTGCCCAATATCCTTTGTGCCCTGTTGGTCTGGCCCTTGCTCAAAGTCAAATCCCTCCACTGCTTCTGCGCCGAGTTGTGCCAGATTCTGGCCGGCAAGGTCAGCGTGCTCTACGATTTCCTGGGACGCGAGGATGTCAATTGGCGGGGACTGGCCAG
>JAMCZD010000133.1 GCA_023473405.1 Candidatus Omnitrophota bacterium | reverse complement strand
CGGCGATGTGCTTGGTGGTTCGCCATTGCATCTCTTCCTGGATGTCGGGCCCAAGGTTCCGCATCTCATCGCGGTTGCTTACCTGGCCTGCCTCCTTGCAGAGATTTAGCATCTCGGTCCCGAAGGAGACGATGGAATAATTGAGCTCTTTTTGGACGCGTTTCCAGGCCTCGAAAAGAAGGGTCGATTTTCCCGCCCCTGGCACGCCGGCGACAATAATGATTTTACCCATAGGTTGGTCGCGATGGTAACGTCCCTCCTCCTCGAAGGACCAGAACGATTTTCGAAAACGGGCTCGCAGTCTCGCCTTCAGGCGGCTCCGGAGCCAGCCGCCTCAAGACGAGACCTCTCTTTTTGCTCAGACGTCGAACCGAGATTGAAAACGATCGGTTTCATCTGCCCCTCGCTCGAGGTCCAAGCTCAGTTAACTATGCCGCGGCGTCCCGCACTATCGGGGTCTGCCGCCGCTGTTCCATTATTCCCGAGATGCCTTGATTCGTGCCCATCGAGCTCGAGCCGCGGCGGCGATCTTGGCGCGCACTTCAGGGCTCAATCGGTTGCCCGTGCTTGCGACGGCTTTTAACGGCTCCGCCAGGCCTTTTCGTTCGGCCCATCGGGCTCGTTGCGATGCCGCGATCTTGGCTCGGACTTCAGGGCTTAACCTGCTGCCGGCTCTGGCTAGCGGTCTTGACGGCTCCGCCAGGCCTTTTCGCTCGGCCCACCGGGCTCGTTGCGATTCCGCGATCTTGGCCCGTACTTCGGGGCTCAGTCTTCCGCCGACCCTGGGGGCTGGTTTGGATACGACAGCCAAGCCTTTTCGCTCGGCCCACCTGGCCCTTTGGGAAGCGGCAATCCTGGCCCGAATCATGGGGCTCATCGTGCGTTTCGCGTGAGTCTCACCGCTAACAGCGGCGGTAGAGAAGCATCCCAGAACCTGGTACAATTCATGTTCCAGGTTTTCAATTTGTTCACGGATCTTAGTAGCTTGTTTAAGCTGGTCCGTAGTTAAGTTAGATAGCAGTTCACTTTTCATAAGTACCGCTACGACCGCTCCAGGTTTCTGTCAAGGGTGTTAGCCGTTATCGTTGAATAACTTCAGGCCAAGACTTGGGACGGCCTTGGACACTCCCCGCAAGCAACAATACTGCGAGAACATCGGCAGTGTGTCTCTGCCGACTCGATTCGGAACCGTTGCCTGAAAACTAGGGCGACGTTTGCCTCAGCAAGAACGGCTCGAATAGGCCATAGCCAACCGTGGCATAGCTGTCTCCGGGTGGCGGCCCCCAATCCGGCCCGGTTTGGAACATCCCCGGCCAGGCGGACCCCAAACCGGGACCGGCATGGTGTGGTCCCAGGGTGTTCTTCAACGTGCCGATCACGGTCACTTCTACTTTGTTCGTTCCGGGCTTGAGACGATTGGTAATCTCGCATTCCCAAGGCGGTTCGGAGACGTAGCCTGCGGGTTGGCCGTTGACGGCGACTCGAGCCACGCTGCCGTACCAGGCGGTGAGTTTCACCCGGTATTGGCCCGCTATTTCGCCAAGGTTGAATTCCTGGGTATAAGAGACGCCGGCGCTGTAGAAGGGTTGTCCCTGGGCATTCCAACGCCCAAGGCGCAGGGGATTATCGGGCGTCAGCACGAAACCCTTTTTGGCCGGTTCGAGCCTGAAATCACCCAGCACATAAACCGGTTCCAACTCATGAAACAGGGTGAACGGAGTGGCCTTGAGGGTAATCACGTTTTCCCCCACCCGCGCCACGGCCGCAAGACTGATCCGGCCAAACGCCTTGTCCAACCACCACGCCCCGGGGATTGGGGTTACGGGCTGGCCATTGCAAAAGATTCCATACAGGTCGGGTCGTTCGACCACCACGCTCAGGTTGGCCGGAACGGCATCTTGAATCACAAAATGATAGTCCGCTTCGAAACCGCTCTCCGGTCCAAATTTCCTCGTTATATACTCATCGCGAAATTGCACCGCGCTATCCCAAGGATCACGTTCCATGCCGTTCTTCTGAAACGCGAACTGATTTGCCAGATAAAAATAGAGATTCGTCCTTGTCTCGCCTCCGGCAGTGATGTTCACATAATCCAGGACCAGCGCATTGGGCTGCGTTCGGATGATTCTCGCGCTGCCAGCCGATTGAATCAGGGTGCTCTTCTCGACTTGCGCGACCAAGGCAGGCATGTGCCGCGACGCAAGAAAGAGCAGCCGGCTCCCCGATGGCGGTAGCTCAAATCGCGCCCTGACACCGGTTTGCGTCTCCTCGAACGGGTAACCTTTTACCCGGCCTGTGCGCGGGTCCCATTCTTCCATGCCGTGCTCCGAAGAAATAATTGAGCCCGAAGACGGAAACTCAGCGCTGGTATTGACCAGGAACAACAGCTCGCCGTCGTCCAGATGCCGGCGTTGGTGAAATAGAATTCCCCGGTCGTCAGGCGCCCGGTTGATCACCAAACCACTCGACCCGGTCCGCCTGTTCAACTCAGCCGGAAGCGCTTCCGCCTCGATGGTATTCCATCCGGCGTTATGGGCTGCCAGGCGGGCGCGTTCGGACGATGCACCATCGATTCGAGACGGAGGTTCACCGCAACACAAAACGGTCCCGCCGGCGGCCAGGAACGGTTCGAGCAGCTCGATAGTGGAGCGGTCCAGGTTCTCCGTCAAAGGCGGCAGGACCACGACGCCGTAACTGCGCTCCCCCACTTTTAACGCGCCGCCGTTCACCGAACCGTGCCGGGCCAGGATATCCTCGCAGCCGATGTCATACTCGACCTGGGCCCTTTCCAATGACATTACCAGGGATTGGAAGGTTTTCCCGATCTCGGTCAAGTGCGGTTCACCGCCCTTTTCCGAGTTATACATCCAGGCGGTGGTGGTCGGCTCGAGCAGCAGGACCGGGTTGATCTGCTCGCCTTGCGAAAGGGCAGCCGATAACCGGGCGAAATACTCGGCTGAGACGTGATAGGCCTGCCACCAGGGTTCATGATAGGAAAACGACTGTGGGTGATCGCGCTTTCGGGCCCCGCGCAGCGTGATGTAGGAAAGGTGTTGATCGAGGGTGTTGACGCCCAGAACATAGAGCCAATCGCCAATCCGTTTCATGTCCTGGAACCGCAGGTCCCATCCACCGGCCCCGTAAGCCTCGCACAGGGTCCGCTGCAATCCCAGTTGATTGGCGACGCTGGACAGTTCCTTCACGGCGCGCACGTTGCCGAACTGGGCATGCGCGTCTTCCTGGTACTGGTTCATCAGGATATCGATGGCGGGACGCTGATGCCAGGCATACATCGCCATGTTGTCGGGCACATTGAGGCAAATGGGCCAGTCATGTTCCCAGTAATGCCCCGTGAACTCGAGGTGATGTTGCGCGCAATAATCGTGATACGGACGAGCCCAGTGTTCGATGAATTGCTCGAGAAGGACCTGGTAATAATTGTGGCGCACACGCCGCCAATCGCCATCTCGAAGGTCGAGGCTGGGCAAATGATCGGTCAACCGATAGCCCCACCGCTTCTCGAAAGCCGCCGGTAATGAATCGGTCCAGGGTAACCCGCCCGCCGGCCGGATGTTCGGTTCATCGGTGAACACCCCGGGAATGAGCCGGCCAAATTGATCGCCGATCTCGCGTCGGTACGATCCCATGGTGATCTCCAGGAATTTCTCGGTTACACCCGGATAAAGCAAATCCACGTAAGTCTTGCCGCCAAACCACGGCGATGTCCCGGCGCGCACAACCGACGCAACCATGTATCCGCCCTCGGGCAGCATTTCTCCGGACCGAATCTCCTCCGTGACGTTATCGAACCTGGTGCCCGAGGCGATGC
>JAMCZD010000172.1 GCA_023473405.1 Candidatus Omnitrophota bacterium | reverse complement strand
CGGCATGGGGCCGCAAGCGGGGCAGTGAGATGGTTAACTGGGCCTTCCAGCAATGCCGCAGCAGATAATCCGCATGCGCGGCGAGTCCCAGGGCCTCGCGGCGCCAATCTGCCAGGCCGTACAGGGCACCGATGCCGAGCCGTCGAAAGCCGGCTGCGTAAGCGCGTTCAGGGGTCTCGAGGCGCCAATCGAAATCCTGTTTGGGGCCGGCAAGGTGGACTTGGGCATACGCGTTGCGGTCGTAAGTTTCCTGGTAGACTACCAGTCCGTCGGCGCCGGCTGCCACGACCGGCCGATATTCATCGGTTTCCATGGGGCCCACCTCCAGGGAGACACTGGCCACCTCGGCATGCAGGGCGCGCACGCAATCGCTCAAGTAATCCGGCGATACGAACTTTGGGTGTTCACCGGCAACCAGGAGCAGGTTGCGAAATCCCTGGGCCAGGAGCGCCTGCGCTTCCTGTCGCACCTCATCAACGGTCAGGGTAACGCGCAGGATGGGATTCTCACGGGAGAAACCGCAATACTGGCACCGGTTGATGCATTCGTTCGAGAGGTAGATCGGCGCGAACATGCGTATCACCTTGCCGAAACGCTGCCGGGTGATCGTCTGGGCGCGGTGGCACAGGGACTCGAGCAATTGTCCGCCGGCGGGGGAAATCAGGCGCCCGAAATCCATCAGGGACGGGCGTGTCTTGGCCATGCTGTCGCGCGCCTCGTTGAGGCTGGTCGCAAGGCATCTCTGCCACCAAGCGTCCAACGGCAAGATATTGAACTGCGTTACGAATCCCATGGCAGAACCGTATCACAGGTTTTTGCGGCGACAATTTTTTTCCTGTTCAGCCGAGGATGGCTTCCATTAAATCTCGTTTGTGCCGAACGCTGTTATCGCTGTAGCCAACCAGAAGGGTGGGGTGGGGAAGACCACCACCGCCGTGAACCTGGCGGCTTGCGCGGCCTCGATGGGCCGGCGTGTGTTATTGGCGGACCTGGATCCTCAAGCCAATGCCACGAGCGGGCTGGGCCAGGAAAAGGTTCAAGGCGCCAGCGCCTATCGCGTGCTGCTCGGGGAAGGGACCCTGGCGGAGAAAATATTGTCCACCGAATTCGATCGGCTCGAGATCATACCCAGCGAAGTAGACTTGTGTGGAGCGGAAGTTGAATTATCGCGGTTGCAGGACCACCTGGGCCGGCTGAACGCCGTCCTGGAACCTATCCGGCAAAGCCAGCGGTTCGACTTGGTCCTAATCGACTGCCCGCCGTCATTGGGTATCTTGACCCTGAACGCCCTGGTAGCTGCCGATTGGTTGCTGGTGCCGCTGCAATGCGAGTATTACGCCTTGGAGGGGATTTCCATGAGCACCCGGGTTTGGACCCAGGTGCGTGATTCGGGCGCCAATTCGCGCCTGAGGCTCCTGGGGGTGGTTATGACCATGTTCGACGGACGCACCAGGCTCTCACAACAGGTGGTTGGCGAGGTCCGCCAACACTTCGGTCCGTTGGTATTTGATACCGTGATCCCGCGCGCAACGCGCCTGGCTGAAGCGCCGAGCTTTGGCAAACCCATTATCCACTACGATAAGTACAGTGCCGCCGCCGCGGCGTATGAGGTCCTGACCCAAGAGGTTTTGGCACGGTTGAAATCTTGACGAATCACAATTATTGATAATGGTAATACCCAATGAAAATGAAGAATGAACGTTGCGCCCAGCTTTCGAAGTCCATCTGCCGGTTTGCCGCCGGGTTTGCCGCCGGAGGTTTCCTGATCGGAACCACGGCGCTCCGCGGTGCCGATTGGCCACAATACCGCGGCCCAGATCACGACGGCGTTTCCACGGATAAAATCCTCGATTCCTGGCCCGTCGATGGTCCCCGGAAATTATGGCAAGTCCCGCTGACCGATGGTTTCAGCTCGTTCGCCATAGGCCAGGGAAAGGCTTTTACCCTGGTGGCCCGCACCATCGACGGCCAGAAACAGGAAGTCTGTGTTGCGCTCGACCTCGATTCCGGGAAGGAATTGTGGGCCGCGCCGCTCGGTCAGGCCAAATACGAGGGCGGAGGCGACGAAGGCGCACCGGATAACCGCGGTGGCGACGGTCCACGTTCCACGCCGACGATTGACGGCGACCGGATTTACACCTTGTCGGCTTATTTGGTGTTGACCTGTTTCGAAGCCAATACCGGCAAGGTGATTTGGAGCCGTGACTTGCTCAAGGAATACGGTGGCAAGATCATTACCTGGGAAAACGCCGCCTCGCCTCTGATTGACGGCGACCTGATTTTTGTGAATTGCAACGCGCCCAACCAGACACTGCTCGGCCTCCATAAAGAAGATGGCAGCCTGGCATGGAAAGGGCAAAACGACTCGATGACCCAGGCCACTCCTATTGCCGCCACCATCCTTGGCGTGCGTCAGGTCCTCTTCTTCACCCAGTCTGGCCTCGTCTCAGTGGCGCCACAAACGGGCGACGTCCTTTGGCGATACAAGTTCCCTTACAACGTCTCGACCGCCTCTTCACCCGTGGTGGCGGGTGATATTGTTTATTGCTCCGCCGGTTATGGGGTCGGGTCCGGCGCGGTCAGGATTACCAAGTCAGGCGACCAGTTTTTGGCCACCGAAATCTGGCGAATCCCCGGCAACAAGTTCTGCAATCATTGGAGCACGCCTGTTTACAGCAACGGCTATCTCTATGGATTGTTCGGATTCAAAGAGCACGGGAAATGCCCGTTGAAATGCCTCGATATCGCCACCGGCAAGGAGATGTGGTCCCACCCGGGATTCGGCCCCGGAGGCACCTTGCTGGTGGATGGAAAGGTATTGGTATTGGGTGACAAGGGCCAGTTGGCCCTCGTGGCTGCCACTCCCAAGGAATATATCGAGGAAGCGCGCTGCCAGGCCGTTTCGGGGAAGTGCTGGAACAGTCCCGCAATCAGCAATGGCAAGCTTTACGCCCGCAGCACCAAAGAAGGGGTTTGCCTGGACTTGTCCGCGGAATTGATGGCGAAATAATGCCTAAACCTGTCGTCACTATGCGCGTCGAGTCGGTCACCTCGGAGGTGACCGACACCAATACCCTGTTGCTGCGCTGGCCGGAAGGTTACTCGGTCGAGGTAAAAACCGGGCAGTTCGTCACCCTTTTTTGGCCGGACACACCCCAATATAAACGCGCCTATTCGCTTTCCTCTTGTGGACTTGATCGGGATTTCTTCGAAGTCACGATCAAGCGCGAAGGCAAAATGGGAACCAGGATGGTGGATTGGGCCAAGGGCGATGACATCCTGGGCGTTCTGCCGCCGGCGGGCCGGTTCCTCCCGGTCTTCGAATCGAACCGGCACTTGGTCTGCCTGGCTGGTGGTTCTGGGGTGGCCCCTTTCCGCGGATTTATCCGCGAGGCAACCCGCCGTCAACTCGATACACGGATGACTCTCCTCTACAGCGTCCGCACGCCCAACGACATCATTTTCCGTGATCAATTCCTCCAGTTCGAACAACAAAATCCCAACTTCAAATTCAAGGCCACTTGCACCCGTCTGGCCGACGGCGATTCCTGGCCCGGACGACGCGGACGCCTTTGCGTCGAATGGCTTCAAGAGCATTTCAACGACCTGGCCACGACCGTTTTCTATGCCTGCGGTCCGAATGGCTTTGTCGAGAGTGCCGAAAAACTCGTTCTGGAAGAGCTCGGTGTGCCTAAGGATCAACTGAAGACGGAAAAGTGGGGATGACATGTCCCGGGTGGGGTGCCCAATTTCTACGCTCCACGCTCTCCACGCTCTCCACGCTCCACGCTCCACGCTCCCACGCCGCGCATTCGCCAACCGATCAGAAAA
>JAMCZD010000247.1 GCA_023473405.1 Candidatus Omnitrophota bacterium | reverse complement strand
GCCAAAATAATTTGCGATTTATTTTCATATGAATGTGGTTTCCAATCAGAAACCATGCGCCGGCCTAACGCTCGTGGCGCGGGTTTCCTAACCTGCTGTATCGCCGATTTCCAATCGGCAGACCGCGCGCCGGTCGAACGCGATGCCGGTTAGAAACCGGCGACACAGCAGACAGGGAAGTCTGTGCCACAACACAGCAGACTCGGAGGCGTTGCGCAACGTCGTAGCAGACGGCGTTAGTCAGACAAAAATCTCTTCCCATGCCATTGGGCGAAAGGCAGACTCGCCTTATGACCAGTCGCGAACGATTTCTGGAAGTAATGCGATTCAACTCGAAGGCGCCGGCACCGAAATGGGAGTTTGCATATTGGGGCGCCACTTTGAAACGCTGGTATCAAGAGGGATTGCCGGAACGTAACTATCCCGCCGTCCCCACCCGCATCTCGACGGTCTCGTCCTCGCTCTACACCGCTGCCTGGACGCACGAGTGGCGAAAGAGCAGGTCGATCTTCGAGAGGACTTTCGGTGAACGCGAAAGACGAATCGAGTTGCCAAATGGCATTGCCGTCTGGGGCGGCGCCTTGTACTGGCCCAGCCAGGGTTTCCCGCTGGACAACGACGTGAAGCAGTATTTCGGTCTGGACCAGAGCACTTACCTGGTGCATGTCGAACAATTGTTCCAGCCGCATTTTGAGCCGGAAGTGCTGTCTGAAGACGACAAACACATCGTCTATACCGACATCGACGGCGTAATCCGGAAATTCCAGAAGCACGAAGGAGTTATTCCGTCGTCCATGGCCTGGCCGATCAAGGACTGGGCGAGCTGGAGACAGGTCAAGGAGGAGCGCCTCCGATTGGCCGACCTGAAAAAGCGGTTCCCGCCCGATTGGCCCGATTGGGTCAAGGAATACAAGAACCGGACTTATCCATTGGCGTTGGGCGGTTATCCACTGGGTTTTTTTGGCACGCTCGCCCATCTCTTGGGCTACACGAACCTCTTCTATCTCTACTACGACGACCCGGCCCTGGTTAAAGATATCTTGCAGCATCTGACCCGGCTCTGGATGGCCATCTGGGAGGAAGTCCTCGCCGATATAACCATCGATGTGGCTCACATCTGGGAGGATGTATCCGCCGGGAAAGGATCAATGGTTTCCCTGAAAATTTTCCGCGATTTCATGATGCCTTGCTACCGGCAGGTCACCGATTTTCTCAAGGGCCATGGCGTGGAAGTCATCCTGGTGGATACGGACGGCAATTGCCGGCAACTGATCCCGCTCTTCCTCGAGGCAGGCGTAACGGGGCTTTACCCCATGGAAGTCAGCGCCGGCATGGACGTTGTCGCCGCCCGAAAAGACTTTCCCGGCCTCCAGATGATGGGCGGAGTGCCCAAGTCCGAGCTCGCCCTCGGAAGGGACCGGATCGATCAATTGCTCGAACCCATCGACTGGCTCCTGGGACAAGGCGGTTATATTCCCTTCGGCGACCACGCGATTCCGCCGGAAGTGCCCTGGGATTGCTTCAAATATTACCGGGAAAAGCTGAACCAGATGATAGATCGCCACCAAAATTAACCTGGAAATGCTTGAATGACATCCGCTTCCCGGGTTCTCTTATGCGCCATGAATCGACAAACCGATCTGCTGTGTCCCGACAAAGCCCGGTTGCGACCGAGTGCCGGAATTCCCGTATTCCAGAATAGAATCAGACTTCGCTGGGCGGCGTGGTTGTTGCTCGCCTTGGTGGGCATCGCCCCGTGCCGCGCCGATGATTGGCCGCAATGGTTGGGACCGCATCGCGATGGCATATGGCGCGAGACAGGCATTGTGAAATCCTTTCCTCCCGGCGGTCCGCCGGTGCTGTGGCGCACCGCCATCGGGACCGGTTTCGCTGGGCCGGCGGTTACCCAGGGCCGAGTTTTCGTCATGGACCGAACCGTCGAACCAGGCGGTTCGAACCCGGCGAATCCAACCGCGAAAAAAGAAGGGACCAGTCTCGAGCGGGTGCTCTGCCTGGATGACAAGGATGGACAAATCCTATGGAAATACGCCTACCCATGCGCTTTCAACATTAGCTATCCGTCCGGACCGCGCACCACACCGGCGGTCGATCATGGCAAGGTCTACACCCTGGGCGCCGTCGGGGACTTATGCTGCCTGGAAGCCGGCAACGGCCAGGTCGTCTGGTCGCGCCAGCTCAGAAAGGATTATGGCGTTGATTCGCCGGTTTGGGGCTTTGCCGGGCATCCCTTGGTTGACGGCAAGAAATTGATCTGCCTGGTCCGGGGCGACGGATCGACCGTGGTCGCTTTTGACAAGGACACCGGCAAGGAACTCTGGCGCGCCCTGTCCGCGCGGGAGCCCGGCTATTGTCCGCCGGTCATTTACGAGGCAGGCGGCAAGCGGCAGTTGATTGTGTGGGATCCCGAATCGGTCAACTCGCTCGACCCGGAAACGGGCAAGGTTTATTGGTCCATTCCGTTCGCCGTCAATACCGGCATGAGTATCGCCACCCCGCGCCGGCTCGGCGATTTGCTCCTGGTAACCTGCTTTTACAACGGTTCGCTCATGCTCCGATTAGCGGATGACCAACCGGCGGCCACTGAACTCTGGCGCGGGCGTTCGAACAGCGAGATCAAAACCGACGGCTTGCACAGCGTGTTCTGCACCCCGTTCATCGAAGACGGATACATCTACGGCGTCTGCAGTTACGGCCAATTGCGCTGCCTCAAGGCCGGCACTGGCGAACGGGTCTGGGAAACCTACGCCGCCACCGGCGGCAAGCATGAGCGCTGGGCATCGGCGTTTATCGTGAAAAACGGCGACCGCTTCTTTCTGTTCAATGAAAAGGGAGACCTGATCATCGCCAAGCTCAGCCCGAAAGGTTACGACGAAATCAGCCGCGCCCACTTGCTGGCCCCTACTAACAGCATGCCGGGACGCGACGTCGTCTGGTCGCACCCGGCTTTTGCCAATCGCTGCATGTATGCCCGCAACGATAAAGAGATCATTTGCGTGAACCTGGGCGCGCCGTAACCCGAATATTTCCCTCGCCTCAATAACCAGTGGATTCCGGGTCGGATTGGTTCACCCTTCTGATTTCTTTTTTGACTGTTCCAATAACCACCGGCAGTTCACCACCTTTTCCACCAGGTCGAGCGGCAAATAGAAGTACTGGCACGACGGTTCAAATCCGATCCGCGAATCCTCGCGTGTGAGTGAAAAGAGTTGCCGTGCCAGAGTGATTTCCGATTCCAGGCATTGCCTCATTTCCGCCTGCAAACGCCGGCGCTCTTCCGGCGCCAATGTGTTCGCGGATTGGGCGAGCGTGTTCCGGGCAAGGACAAAGCGGGCCTGGTTGGCAACGGATTGAAAATGTATGGCCGCCGCCCTGGCAAACCGCAGGTCGGCTTCGGCCTCGTTCTGTTGCGCCGGCGGTGTCTTTTTCACGGCCAATTCCAGCTCGGTCACCGCCAACCGAAAGCCCGCGGCCACCTTCTCGAACTGCGCGGCAAAGACCTCCGGGGGATACGGACCACGCCAACTGTCCAGATCGTCATACGGAATTCCCCACATCGTTGCGTGATAGCCGGTCTTCGAGGGGTACAACGGATTCGCCGGCCCCCACTGGACCGGCGATGTGTATACCACGCCGATATTGAATGGGTATTGGCGGAACGCATCGCTCGCCAGTGTCCACGCCTTGCGCGCGTGAGCCGCGCCTTCCACGCCAAACCGCGCTCGAGCCAGGTCGTCCAGCACCACATCGACCTCGGGCGCCGGTATGCGGTTCATTCGTTGGGCAAGCTGGAAGTTGGGCGACGGATGCCCACCCATGGTCCAGCCGA
>JAMCZD010000418.1 GCA_023473405.1 Candidatus Omnitrophota bacterium | reverse complement strand
CGACGGCGGGCCCATCGAGGAGGCCTTCCACCGCCGCATCCTCGATTACGTGCAGGATGATGGCACCGTGCTCACCCATCCCGGCTGCTACAACGAAGGCGAGACTGCGCGGGTCTGGAAAAAGGAGGAATACATTTACCACGTCTGGGGCGCCACCAAGATTCTGTTCGCCCTGGCCGAGGACTACCGCCGGACCGGGAACGAACAGTCCAAAGCCATTGCCAGGAAGGTGATGCTCCGCTTGAAACGATTGGCAGTGTATCCCTCGCCTGATATCTGTTATTTCACCGCCGGCATGGGGCCGGTGAACCAGGATGGCACGCCCCTGCCCAATGGCTGGAACCGGCAGCCCGCTCCCCTGGTTGAATCATTGGTCAATTATTATCTCGCCGCCGGCGACAAAGATGCCCTCGATTTTGCCAAGGCCTACGCCGAAGGGATCATGACCGGCGCCCAGCCGAAGGGCCTTCGTTTCGAAGCCAATGGCGACTTCGGCAACGGCCATGGCCACGCCACCATGCACGCCCTGTGGGGAATCGCCCACCTCGGCGTGGTAACCGGCGAGTCCCGTTACATTGAATTCGTCCGGCGCGCCTGGAATTACTATCTCAGTATGGGCACCGGCACCGGCTGGTTCCCCGCTGTGAAAGGCCATCCCACCGATGAGACCTGTTGTCTTTCCGACATGATGTCCAACGCCGCGCTCATTGCCCGCGGCGGCTATCCTGAGTTCTTCGACTACGTCGAGCGTTACTTGCGGAACATCATCAGCAATCGACAGTTCATCTTGACGCCCGCCTTTGAGGCCAATTACCGGAAAATCAATGCCGGGCGTAGCGACGAAGACATCCGGAATGGATTGGCCATTCTCGATAAGTTCCAGGGTGCCGTCCTCAGTTTCTCCGGGCTCAATGAATGGGAAAACGATCTCCTCGGCGGTTCTTATTATGAGCTGGCCGGCTGCTGCGTGCCCGAAGGCATGCGCGCCATCTATACCGCCTGGTATAATGTGATCGACCGCCTCGACGATTCCAAGCTCGGCCCGGCCGGCGTGTATGTGAATCTCTGCCTCAATCGGGACTCGAAATGGGGACGCGTCGTCTCGTTATTTCCCGATGCCGGTCGCCTGACCGTAAAAGCCAAGGTCCACGATGGCTTCTACCTCCGCCCTCCCCACTGGGCGCCGCGCAGCGAGGTGCATGCCTTTGTTGGCACCAAGCCTGTTCCCGTGGTCTGGTCCGGGAGTTACGTGCGGTTTAACGAAGTCTCACCCGGGGACGAGCTTACTATTACATATCCATTGATTGGTTTCACGCACGAGGTCCAGGGCATTTGGAAGGTTAAACCCGACCTGAAAGTCACCTACCGGTGGCTCGGGAACATGGTCCAAAGCGTCGATCCGCCCCCTACGAAAACGCCGTTGTTCCTCGGCAAACCGCGCCTGCTGCCGCCCCCGCCGGAATTAGGCGCGCCGTTCAGGAGCACGAATCTCCCCCAGCCCTCGAGGCTGCCCGACGTCAAGGCCCGCGGGCCGTTGGACACGGTCTTGGACATGTCCTACCACCGCCAGCTCGCCGGTCCCTTTGGCTCGGACTGGAGCGATACAAATGAACCCGGCGATGGCCGGGGCCGCTGGATTCAAGCCTTGTGCAACCTCGGTGCTTACCGGCATATCAAGCCCGAAACCATGATGGCTGAAGTGGCCCGGATGCAATCCATGCGCAATACCAACGGCTTTTTCGGCCTGCCCAATCCGCCTGAGGTCATCCAGGCCCAATCCTCATTCGACAATGCCTGGCCTATTCATTGGGGCATTGATTTTACCACGTTATTTGGCGACCCACTGGGCATCAGGTTCGCCCGCGAAATCGCCGATGCATTCTACGTCCCCCGCACTCCGTTCCTCGCTCCTTACGGCAATGTGCCGGGCTCGCATTGGATGGGCGAGTATGGCCACAGCGGGGTTGGGTTTGGCGGTCTGGTGGCTATGGCCCGACTGGCCATGGAGACGGGCGATCCCGGCTACGCGAAGTATGCGCGGTCGCTCGCCGATTTGTTTCTGACCATTGATTACAGCCATAACCATGGTCATTGCACCTCGACTGTGTTGCTCGGGCTTGTGTACACTTACGAGCTTACGGGAAACGCCAAGTACTTGCAGGCCGCCATTCGCGGCGCCGAGGTGCTGCGCCAGAATGAACAGGCGTCCATGGCCTTCATGGGCGGGCTCGGCTCGTTCAACTACTCCGAAGGCTGCGGCATATCGGACTGGTTCTACCTGAACATGATGCTCGGACGGGCCACCGGCAAGGCCGCGTATTTCGACAAGGCCGAACGCATCTTGTGGGGCCCCTTCTTCCATCACCTCCGGCCCAATGGCGGTTTGGGAAACGATATTGTCGCCCCCAGTGACGGCCTGCTTCAAACCGTCGGTTACGAGGCCGCCGGGTGTTGCTCGATGTGGGCGCCCAATGGCCTGGTCCGCGCCCTGAGTTATGCCATGCTATCCGATGAAGACGGCCTGATCGTTCCGTTATATTATCCCTTCACCGCATCCACCGAAGGCCCCGCAACCGGTCGGGTCACGCTGTCCATGCATACTTCATACCCCGATACCGGCCGCATCCGAATCGTGATCGATCAGTGCAAATCCGCCCAGCCATGGCGGCTGAAATTGCGCGCGCCGGCCTGGAGCCGCATCGCTTCGCTGCAACTCGATGGCCATGACCTGCCCGCCGAGTCCAAAGACGGCTGGGTCGAAATCCGGCGCGCCTGGAAACCGGGCGATGAGATTTCCTTGAACATCCCGCTGAACCTGTGGCTGTCACGTCCGAATTCGGATGATGTCCTCGCCATTCCCGCAGGCAGCACCAACATGATGCTGAAAAAAATCCGGGTGTTCCGCGGGCCCATGCTGCTCGGGATCGACAAACCGCGCAATCCCAACCTCGAATGGGGCGATGGCGGGCGCGTCACGCTCTTGTTGCCTGCCCGCGAACAGAGAATCGACAGGTTCGCCAGGGCCGATGCCGGCCAGGGAATCGATCCCGAGTTGAGCTATCCGCATGCCCACCTGAAGGCCATGGCGGGCCCCAGGCTCAACACCAAGCGCGAGATCGACCGGATGAAAGGGGTTGTGTTCGTTTCCGACATGGATTGGGCCTCCTCCAACGCCGGGGCCGGCAACAAGGTGCGGCGCGACTCCAATTATTACGGCAAAACCATCACCATGTCCGAGGTCGCCTTTCCCAAGGGCGTGTGGACTCATGCCTGCGATGGCGATCAACCGGCGGACGTCGTCCTTGATATCTCGAACCGCAAGTTCGCCTCCTTTGCCGCCATGGTTGGCTTGGAAGACCAGGCCGGGCCTGGCAGCGTGAAGTTCCAGGTCCTGGTCGACGGAAAATTGGCGGCTGACAGCCCGGTCATCCGTCTCGGGACGATGGTTCATCCGATCAATGTGAACGTCAAAGGGGCAAAGCAAGTTGTCCTGCGCGTGACGAACGGAGGAGACGGCAACGGTTGCGACCATGCCGCCTGGGGCTTTGCCAGGTTCATCGAGGAAGGCATGCCCGATCCACTCGGAGATTTCGCGCCTCCGTCAGATAACACGGTCCTCGCCGCACCATCAATCCCGCCGGACCAGCGCCGCGGCGTCGTTCTAACCCCTGTCGCCGAGTTCCCCGGCATTCGAGGGGCGACACCGGCGGAGAGCGAAAACCTTGTCATCAGCAACCGCGAGGCCGTATTGTTTGATGTGGTTTTAACTCATGATAAATGACTTGCAACATGACCACTCCTTCCGAGAAATTACGCCACTTCGCCAGCGATAATTACGCCGGCCTTTGTCCTGAAGCCTGGGACGCC
>JAMCZD010000161.1 GCA_023473405.1 Candidatus Omnitrophota bacterium | reverse complement strand
CCATGCCCGATCTGGAAACCTTAAGAATTGGACGCCGCCATACCTCCGGCAAGGAATGCCTTCCGGCCTGCTTGACCCTGGGCGCCTTGATCAAACGCATCCAAGCCGAGCCAAACCCGAACGAACGCTTCGCCTTCCTCATGCCTCGCACCCAGGGCCCTTGCCGGCTCGGCGTTTATAACCTCTTGGACCAGATCACCCTGGAACGATTGAACTGGAAACATCGCGTCCGGATATGGTCTCCAGCCGAATCCGGCTACTTCGATGCCACCCCACCCGGATGGGCCATGCTGGTCTTCGCCGGATTCATGGCGTCAGACCTTCTCCAGGCCGCCCTCATGGAGATTCGACCGGACGAAACCGACCCCGGCGCCGCCCAGTCGATCTATTCCCGATACATGCGCGATCTGTCCGAGCTGCTCGAAAGTGAGGCAAGAAAGGAATTATCCCTGGCGGCGTCCATTTGGCAAACGGCCAGCGGCCATCTCTTTGGTCTGAGACGACTCCTGTTGCGGGCGGTTGCCGAGCTCAAATCCATACGCGGCTGCGTCCCGCGTCCCACAGTCCTTGTCGCCGGCGAGATTTACGTTCGCTGCGATCCCTTTGCCAATGACTCGATCGTCAAGAAACTCGAAGCCCGCGGGTTGCGCTGCCGGCTGGCTCCATTGACCGAATGGCTCGAGTACGTTGAATATCTGAATACTCGATTACCCCAGGCGCGGCTTTCCAAACGGCTCGGCAAATGGCTCCAGGACCGAGTTCAACAGCTCATGTACTCGACCATGGCCCAAAGCTTGGGCTGGCCCCGGAAAATGTCCATCCAACAGTCCCTGGCTGCCGCCGCTCCGTATATTCGCGAAGCCCTGGCCGGTGAAGCCGTTCTGACTGTTGGCGGCGCCCTGCACGAATGGCGCCACGGTCATATTGACGCCGTTCTATCCATCGGCCCCCTTGAGTGCTTGCCCAATAAAGTCGCCGAAGCCCAGTTCTTCCATGGCGCCGAACAGGAAGGGCTCCTCAGCCTGACCATTTCGGTAAACGGCGATCCCGTTGACCCGGAAATCATCGACAACTTCGCCTTCGAGGTCCACGCCCGCCATCGCAAGAAACACCCGGACTACCGCGTTCCCCCGCTGTTCTCCGGGCGCATGCAATCAACTCCTCCCGATATGCCGGACGTCAAAACCGGCTCACAACGGCTGCTGCGGGCGTAGCAGATTCTTCCCTGAATCCCCTTTCCGCCACGCACCATTGCCGAATTAGCACGATCCACTGCCACCAGAACGTCGTATTAAAACAGGCCCCGCTGAGGCTGGCACTTTCTCGTTCGAGATGACTCAGACCGGACGAATCCCTTTCTCATTTGGCCCATGGCTGGCCACGGAAAACCTACGGCTCGCCCACCTTCATCTGTATCCGGTAATGTGGAGCGTCAACTCCGCGGTCCTCGATCTCCTCCAATTCGTCCCCAATGTAATCCCTTTCGAACTCAAATCCTTCGAGGAACGGCGGCGGTTGGAGAGGACCGATGCCAGCAAGCTCGGCTTTCAAATCGACGATTCCACAATATGGTTCAGAGCAGAATCCTCTCTCTATGGTCCACGAGTAGGTCGGAACGACGTAGCACACGTTTTTATCCGCAAACACAGAATACAGGTAGCGCTCGCCGCCGGATTGATTGCCCAAGTTTGAGTCTGAGCGCGGGTCTTCCCCGTAGGCCGCTACCTGTCCTTCGGAGTAACCCATTATTTTCACGTGAGGTATGAAGCTGACCTCCGTATGCAGGCTGCCCGGCCAAACCTTGGACGTGTCTTCCCCGTAGAGGCCGTCGCCGAAGAAAAAATATGCCGTTTGCTGGGTGAAGTCGTCCGTAAGACGGGAGTAAGGAAATCCCGGGTCTCCCTGCATCCGGGTTTCGGAGCCTGTGAACCACCGTATCCGGATGCCTGAACTCGAGCATTCCTTCCGCCAGACAAGCGGCGTCAACCGTCTTTCATTGCCGCCGATCGCAGTCACGCACAGGTAACAAGGGAAGTATTCCGAGTCGTCCACCTTGAGCTGAATCTCCCAGCTCGAGGGATTCTCTTCCGGCGCGCTCCGCTCCCAGCACCCACCAGGCGCTTCTTCACCATCGATTCGCAGGACGATCGATTCACCAGGCGCCTGCCGCAGCGGAGTCAAGTAGATCGACTGAATATGCTTTCCGGGTTCTTTGCTCCATGGATCGTAGAAGTGTCCGCGGGCCGTCTGCAATCCTGCATCCTTTTTGGCCTCACTGACCAAATCACCATGGTGCGCATACGTAACGGGCATGACGATGTCGCTGGCGGGACTGTTGGTCACCACGCGAGGTCCATCCAAAACCGCTTCCTCTTGAACGGCGAAAATCCAATCCGTGGGCACGACTGTGATAGTAACCTTCCCCTCCGTTTTCTCCGCGCCATCGCAGGGCTTATAGACGCACCGCACAACAAACTCTCCATTCTCGTCCTTGGCGCACACATTCACCTGGAGCTTGCCCTCCTTGTCCGTGGTGAGGACGATTGGCCCCGGGTTGCCATCGAAATCGGCATGAGCCGGCGACGGGACGATACTCAACTCGACCTCGGTGTTGGGAACGGGCACATATTGGCCCCACACACCGCTGACTACAAGCTCTTCGAGGCTCCATTCAGTTGACACTCGTTCATAAAAGGAGATCGTGCTCCGGTTCGCATGGCCTGAGAGAGTGTATGTTTGCTTGTAGAAAGGATCGGTTTCGTCGGCCTCCTTCCATAGCGTTCCCAGGATGTTGGCACCCAGCGTCCCGTTTCCGTTGACGTCCTCCTCGCCGTCGAGGCAGCCGTCGTTGTCCGAGTCGGGATCCATTTCCGCCCGCATCCCGTCGCCGTCTATGTCCGGTTTTCGAGGAACCCTGCCCGTCCCAAAGAGATAGCTCCAGACCTCGGTCTTGTCATTGATTCCATCCCGATCGGAATCGAGATCGTCCGGATCGGTGCCGAACCTCTCGATCTCGTCAAAATCGCACAGGCCGTCTCCGTCGCTATCCTGGGCGATGCCTGGATCACTCTTCCTGGGCTCCACCGAGGAACCGGGTGGCGCCAACGGGCAGCCGACTTCCCCGTAAGACACATAGTCCCAGTCATATTCGGCAAGCCCCAGACCAGGAGTCCTCACCTTGAGCAGCCGTTTGGGCGGAGTCTGCTCAAAGTCTTCTTCATACCCATAAACCAACACCGCTCCAGAATCGAATTGCGCCTTCTCCGTGATGAAGTGGAACCACCCCACCCCTGGAATCATCCGGTCGAGTGAAGCTTTCAATTTGGGCCAATCATCGATGGAATCGCTCTTCTCGAATGTTGTCCCACTCGTCCCTCCAAGTACCTCGGCCAGCCCATCGAGGCCTTCCGCATTCCCGTGGCCCAGGTCTCCCTCCGGTTCGCTCCGGTCGGAAGGGTCTCGAAACCCGTTCCCGTACCACGCCGCCTCATCGACCGTGAGGTTCCCTCCGTAATAATGGTTGATGCCGGCAAATACCGCCGGCGCGTCTGAGAACGTGTCGTGCGGGCAGCTCAAAGGATCATACTGATGAAGGCCATCCCATGGATGTGAAGGATTCAAACCGCATTCCAAGCAAACCATCAGCGTATCCTTGAGAGGATGAGGAATGGGGTTCCATGTGAAATAGGGAATCTCCAGCGAAGCTCCACTGCTTATTCCGACTCGCAGCGCCCTGGTTTTGACCAACCCCTCGGCCTTCACCTCGAAGAGGATTGCCTCAGACCAAGGGGTAACCTCGTTGCCCGTTTCCGCGCGAACCCGCCAGTAATACTGTCCGGGCACAAGAGGCGGGCTGCGATGGACTACGGTCTCCTTGAAGATTTCGTCAATTGCGA
>JAMCZD010000402.1 GCA_023473405.1 Candidatus Omnitrophota bacterium | reverse complement strand
CGAATATCCCGACGGTATGCGATTCAACCGACCGTCGCCATTCGATAGAAGGAGCGAAATCATGACACAAATAGCTACATTACCTCGAATCCCGGACGCCGAATTTAAGGAGCGGATGGCCCATCTGAAAGACAAGATGCAGGCCAAGGGCATCGATCTGCTCGTGGCGTTCTCCAACGCGCTTGATCCGGGGCATGTCCGGTATTTGGCTGATGTGGTGGGACTCAACGAGTCGGCGGCGGTGGTGGTCCCGCTGAAGGGCGACCCCATTTTATGTTCCGGCCAGGCATGCCAGGCGTGGTCCAAACACAAGTCGCGCATCCCCGATGTCCGGATATTTCCGGAGGTGGGCGAGGTGGCGGGGACCGAGTATATGGTGGGGGATCAATTCACCTTCGCCTCGTTATTCGAGGAACTGCGGGCGAAAAGCAGCGTCAAACGGATCGGCACCGCCGGCACCTTGATCTTTCCGCAAATCATCTACGCCCAGTTGCAACGGGCTTTCCCCAATGCCGAAATCGTCAATGCCGAGCCCCTGATGTTCGAGCTGCGCTACCGCAAGAGCGCCAATGAAATCGCCTGCATGCGCCACGCGGCACAGATTCTGAGCCAGTCCTTTGGCGCGGCAGCCGCCCAGATTCAGCCTGGCTGGACCGAGCTCGATATCATGGCACAGATCGTGGGTGAAATCCTGCGGGGTGGCGCGGAAGATACCGCCGTGGCCTGGACTCCGATGATCCCCAGCGGACCTGAGCATACCCAGCTATGCATGAACCGGAACACCCTGAGAAAAGTCAGAGAAGGCGAGATCATCTGTCTGCAGGCGGGCGCCCTTTACGAAGGGTACAACGCTGCCCTTTGCACTCCGCTGGTGCTCGGGAGAATCCCACCCGAGATCAAACGCGCGGTGAACTCGGCGAATGAAGCCATGGGAACCGTCATCGCCAGCCTGAAGCCCGGCGTGACCACCAAGACGGTGAACGCGGCCGGCAAGGCCGTGCTCCGGCGCCAGGGTTACGGAGACCATACGCCCTATGCAATGGTCCATAACATTGGATGCCTCGAGTGTGAATCGCCATGGATGCCCGAAGATAAGGATTACGAGATACTCGAAGGCATGACGGTCTGCATCGATGTATTCTTGTTCCGGTTGCCCTGGGGATCGTTCCGCATCGAGGACACCCTGGCGATCACCGCCACCGGCGCCGAGCGCCTGACCCAGTTCAACCAATCCTTCATCCCCCAACACTATGCCTGAATCCAAAACTAAACTACCCCCTGGAAACGGATCGAAAACGTGGGTCTTCGCCGATGGCTGGCTGCCCGCCAAGAGCGCCAATGGTAGCAAACTCGAATCACACGAGGCCCTCATGATCCTCAATACCGGCTCCAAGCCCGCCAATGTGGCCTTGGACTTTTATTTCGACAAGCAACCGCCGATCAAAGGCGTACCGATCCGCGTGGAAGCCGAACGCGTCGTCTGCCTTCGCCTCGATCATCCGATTGAGATCGGCGGAACCGAACTTCCGCGCCTGTCGCAATACGCCTTGCGGGTTCGATCCGACGCCAACGTGGTCGTCCAGTTCGGGCGTCTCGATACGACTCAACCTAACCTTGCCTACTATACCAACGTCGGGTATAGCGAAGGCTGACGACAAACGTTTGACTTTTTGAGATAGGCCAATTCAATTGACAACCAACGCCGATTGCCATGCTTCGAACAATGCTTTGGAAGAAGCCGCGCATAGGGCTTTGGTTTGAATTGATTGGTTGATTACTATGTATACTCGATATTACAATCCGGAAATCTTTCTGCAAACCTTGGACGGTATCGACCGGTCGCGCCACATCGTGGCCACCTATTACATGGATGATTGTCTTCCAGGCGAGGACTTCGTGGACCACTTTGCCCTCATCCAGGCAATGACCCTCGAAGGTTCAACGGGGAGCTGGGAAAAGGTGGCCGAGGATACCCTCGAGATGCGGGAACGGCTCAGCGGCAAGATGGTTGGATATTACGAATTGCCGACCGATAATCCTTCGCGCCGATCGGCCGTGGTGCAACTTGCCTTTCCCATTGACGCCTGGATCGACAACGTGCCGATGATGTTGCTGAGCATCGCCGGCAATTGTTTCGCTTACAGCCCCAAACTCCGGCTCTTGGATATATTCCTGCCGGACCATCTCCTCGCCAGTTTCAAAGGCCCGAAGTTCGGCGTGCCGGGCATCCGCCAGCTCCTCGAGGTGCCCGAACGCCCCATGTCGCTCCACATCCTCAAGCCGAAAATGGGAATGACCCCGAAAGAAGTCGCCGAACAATGCTACCAAACTGCGCTGGGCGGAGTGGACATGATCAAGGACGACGAGATGACCAGCGACGTCTACAACAGCAAATACGACGACCGCCTCAAAGCCGTCAACGACGCGCTCGACCGCGCCGAAGCCAAGACCGGCAAACGCCCCATCTACTTCCTCAGCATCACCGACGAACCGCGGCGCATCTTTGACAAGGCGGCGCACGCGGTCGAGTTGGGGGCGCGCGGTCTTTTGGTCTGTTACTCCGCCGGCCTGAGTGTGATCCGGCAATTGGCGGAGGACCCGGCAATTTCCGTGCCCATATTGTATCATGCATCGCACCAGATCGCGCAACAGCCGCGGATTGCCTGGCCGGTATCCGCCAAGCTGGCCCGGATTTGCGGCGCCGACCTGATGTTAACTCCGACCTATTGGTCCAGCATTCCGATGGTGAGCCTGGAAGAAGGCATTCGGACTTCGCAGGTGAAACTCGCCCCACTCGGCCACATTAAACCCATCTTCCCCATGCCCTGCGCCGGCGTTTACCCCGGCCTGGCGCCCATCCTGATCGGCGAATACGGTCCGGACATCGTCATTCCGGCAGGCGGCGGTATGTTGGGGCATCCAGACGGCTACACGGCGGGCGCCAAGGCTTGGCAACAGGCCATCGCCGGCGCCATGTCCAACGAGAATTTCCTCGAGTTCGCCAAACACCCCGAAAACCGGGAGCTGCGCCGCGCCCTCGAGAAGTGGGGATACCTCGAGCGCCCCAAGACCCCCTGGCTGCGCGTTGCCCCGAAGTTCCATCCGCGTCCGATGAAGTTCGATATCGAGTAACCCGGCCCGTTGCCGTTATGGGAAACTTGTTGGCGCAAAAGATCGCCCGAGGTATTCTGGGCGCACCGATGAATAAGCCCAAGTCAGGCACCGGTCAGCCGAGGTCTGCGAATACCTGCCCGCAAACTCGGACCTGATGGACCGGCGGTATGTCCAAGACCGGTGCCTGCTCGAACTGAACCATGATTAATATTTATGGCCGTAAGCATCAAAATGCCCGATCTGGGCACGACCGTTGACCAGGTTAAACTGGTAAATTGGCTGGTAAAAGAAGGCGATTCCATTAAGCGCGGTGATCCGCTTGCCCAAATTGAAACCGACAAGGCGACCAGCGATCTCGAGTCGGTTGCCGAAGGCGTGGTGCTCAAACTGGTAGCCGCACCCGGCTCGATGGTCAACAAGGGCGAAACCATGGCCATCATTGGCCGAGCCGGCGAAACAGTCACTCCACAGTCGCCTGACAGCTCCGGCGCCCAGACTCCCTCGCAACCATTCGGCAGCCCGGGTGTCCCGGCTCCACCTTCCGTCCCGGTCTCTCCTCCCTCCAAAGGTCCCGCCGTTTCACTAATTATTCGCAACCTGGCCGCCAAACTGGGGGTTGACCTGGCCCAGGTTCAAGGGACCGGTCTGCACGGAATCATTACCCGCGAAGACGTCCAACGCACAGCCGCCGCCGATGTGGGCCGCGCAAGACCACGGGCGTCCGAGACATTGCCGTCCGCCCAGGCGGCCGTCGCGCGGGCTGTGAGCAGGAGTCATCGCGAGATC
>JAMCZD010000318.1:906-3903 GCA_023473405.1 Candidatus Omnitrophota bacterium | reverse complement strand
CTTCGCCCAAGGCGCGCCGTTTCTTTTGGAAAGACCACTGGATCGAGGTTAATGAAATTCTGGACCGATGGTACCAGGCTCGGCCCGACCCGGAATGGCCACTCGCGAATTACTTCAAAGTCGCCGGCGATGATGGCCGCCAATACCTGCTCAAGCATGACCAGGAATCCAATGAGTGGTTCATGGGCCGGGAATGGTAAGCCTTCAAAACACGCCCTTGGAACCAACCCTCAGCGGCCAAACTTTTTCCGGTAAAGTGCCAGACTGTCGTTGATCACCCGGTAGGCTTCGTCCTTTCCATAAAACTGTTCGACCACCACGTTCTTATGCTCCAATTTCTTGTAATCCTCGAAAAACCGCTTCAGTTGAATGGTGGTATGCGGCGGCAATTCGTCCAGCTCACCAATGTGATTGACGGCCATGTCGTTCTTGGCAACCGCGATGATCTTGTCATCGACCTCCTTGCCGTCAATCATCCGCATCAGCCCGATTACGGTTGATTCGATAATGCAAAGCGGATCAGCCTCGACCGTACAAATCACCAGGATATCGAGCGGATCGTTGTCGCCGCAAAAGGTCTGCGGGATAAAACCGTAGTTCGCCGGATAATAAACCGCCGAGAACAATACGCGGTCCAGCTTCAACAACCCGCTTTCCTTGTCCAGTTCGTATTTGGCTTGTGAACCTCGGGGAATCTCGATGATAGCATTAACGGTCTTTGGGACGGCTTTGCCCGGGTCCGTTTCATGCCAAGGATGATGTATCATATCTTAACCTCAAAAATAACCGTTGCACGCGCCAATCAGCGCTCTAACCCGTTGCCGCACAATATAGCCGATAAACCGCGCCATGCTGGGGAAATAATACGCGGATCTTGGCCCGGCAGGTTGCGGCGAGTTTGGCTTCCGGCGGCGTTGCTCGTCAGTCCCAGAGCCCTGCGGCTATGCCCTTTCCTCGCGCCTTGCCAGAAGCCAAACTCGCCGCAACAAAGTCTTCTCTATCTCATGGTCCGGGGAGTGTCAGAATCAACTGCAGATCCTTCCTACCGCGATGAGTCAGATCTCCTTCCGCTCAGGAAAAACCTCGTAAGCGCCGAAAATGCCGTCCGATGATTGGCAACAAACCGGTAGCACAACTCGGTAATCGGGGCGAAACCGGGAAGTTTCTGGTAGAGCCTGAATCCAAGCCGGCGTCTTGGATTGACGGCCAGGGCACGAAAGACTGCTTCCGCCCCACCGTAGACCGCCCCGTTTGGCTCAACCAATTGGACACTCTGCTCCAGTTGCTCGGGCGGCAGTTCGGGGAACTGCGCCGCCACTCGGGGGCTTTGAGACGGGACAAATTCAACCTGTTGCCCGGTGGACCGCTGCCA
This sequence comes from Candidatus Omnitrophota bacterium, assembly GCA_023473405.1. Taxonomy (GTDB): domain Bacteria; phylum Verrucomicrobiota; class Verrucomicrobiia; order Limisphaerales; family UBA1319; genus JAMCZD01. Next base: position 2,531 of record JAMCZD010000318.1, on the reverse strand, counting down.
GCGCTGAATCCAAAAAGTGCAGAAAAAGCAGTCGCCATCGAAAATCATCAATGGCCGAACAGGTGGCGTTTGCACGTGCTCGATTCCCATCGTGCAAAACCTAATTCCCTACTCGAAGTTTGGCAAACCCTCGACCGTGGGGCCGCGTGGTTGGTGAGAGAGACAGGGGAGGGTGCATCCCTCGTTTTGTCTGCGCCACCAACTGGTCCGCCAACCGGGTTGGCTCGGGTAGCCGGTACCGAATCGCGCATTCCAATACGCTCCGTTCGGCGGTTGCCAGGTCTATCTTGTGCCCGATGCTTACATAAACCGGATTCACGCCGCTCTGGGTTCGAAGAACAAGGCCGATCAATTCTCCACCGTCGAGCAGAGGCGCACTCGAACCCCGCTGGATAGGCGGTGCATCGTGAGACCCGGTCAGCCGGCTTTTGGCGCAGCCGATGGTCGGTAAATCGCATACCACCCCTAAATGACTGGCAATGCCGAAACGGCGCGGATGGGCATACCCGTGGCCGTCGCACATAAGCGCGTCGGGGACTCGATCCAACTTCCGCAGCGCGGCAAGCAAGGCCGGAATCTCGCGAAAAGACAGAAGGCCGGGTATGTAAGGAAAGGTGAGCCGGCGTTTGGCGGTATGCTGCTCGATGACACACCGGTCTTGAACGTCCCAGAGAACCACGGCGGACAAGCAATGTTGATAATCCACCGTAAATGCCGCATCCAAGCCGGCCACAAACCGGAGGGCATGCGCCGGCGGGATTCGTTCCACCCGTACCGCCATCCGCTTTTGCAGGGCGATTGCCTCGCGCGGGCTCAAGTTCCACGAGTGCGGTATACGGGGCAGTTTCAAGATGCCGCATGATCGCCCCGCGGCGAAAGGCGATCAAGCCCGATCGTCAAAGGCGTGCGTTGGCGGATAATTTCTTGGTCTTTCACCGCGTGAATGGTTTCATTGAGTAAATATGTTTACCGGCATCGTTGAGGAAACGGGAACCGTCGAGCGAATCTCGCCCACGGCAAAATCAATTCAATTGACTGTGCGCGCACGTATCTGCGGGCGGGGCATGAAGGTGAGCGACAGCCTGGCAGTCAATGGCTGCTGCCTGACCGTGGTCAAGACCGCCTCGAAAGGCCCCGATAAACTCCTCGAATTCGACCTGCTGCGCGAGACCTGGGAACGCACCAACCTCCAATTCGCCCGCGTCAACTCGCTGGTCAACCTCGAGCGGTCATTGCGCGCCGACAGCCGCATGGGCGGGCATTTCGTCACCGGTCATATCGACGGCACCGGGACCATTATGCGCTGGGAACGGTCCGGCGCCGATTGGGTGCTCGACGTCGCGCCACCCCCCGCGCTCAAACGCTACCTGGTCTATAAAGGCGCTATCGCCGTCGACGGCATCAGCCTGACCGTCGCCGAGGTGAAACCCAGGTTCTTCCGCATCTGGATCATCCCTCATACCTACGAAATCACCGCCTTGCGGGAGCGAAAGGCAGGTGACGCGGTGAATCTCGAGGCCGACATCCTGGGCAAATATGTGGAGCAGTTCCTGGCCCTGAAACGGATTCTGTGAACCGCCAATACTCGGCAGACCTTTCTTCGGATTTGCTTCAACTGACCGCCC
>JAMCZD010000318.1:0-896 GCA_023473405.1 Candidatus Omnitrophota bacterium | reverse complement strand
GCCTCCGCAGGAATTCGAAGAATTCAGGCGCCAGCAAGGGCGGTGAAAAATAGAATCCTTGAAGCCGGTCCACATCCATCTTGCGCAAGGCGGTCACATGCTCCTTTTCTTCGACTCCCTCGGCCACAGTCTCCAGTCCCAGCATCTTGGTCATGTCCACAATGGCGTGCAGGATGCGCCGCCCTTTTTCGGTGTGGAGATTGCGCACGAATTTCATGTCGATCTTCAGTTCGTTGACCGGCAACTCGTGCAGGCTCGACAGCGAGGAGTAACCCTGGCCAAAATCATCAATCGACAGGAGAAACCCGTTTTCGGACAACTCCTCCAATCGCTGCGCCTCGGAAATCGAACCCAGCAGCGTCTGGCTTTCGGTGATTTCCAGGACCAATTGGCCCGGGTGCACCCCGTTGCGGGCGGTCAGTTGAAGCAAATCCGATAAAAAATCGAACTTGAACAATTGCCGGACGGAAATATTCACCGAAAGCTTCAAATGAAAGCCCTGGCCGCGCCACCGGCTGAGCTGTTCCAACGCTGATTCGAGCACTTGCTTCCCCAACTCCTCGATGAGTCCCATGTTTTCCGCCAGCGGAACAAAGGTGCCCGGCGAAATCCATCCGTGGCCGATCCGTTCCCAGCGTGCCAGGGCCTCGGCCCCGACCGTTCGCCCAGTCCGCGTGTCGATAATAGGCTGGTAGGCTACTTGAATCGAACGAGTGGTTATGGCCTGGCTCAACAAAGAACGCAGATGCGCCTTTTGTTGAAAGGACTTCAATTCCGTCGCTTCGCCAAAAAACACCACCTCGTTCCGCCCGCGCGTCTTGGCGCCGTATAAGGCCATGTCCGCTTGCTGGAGCAGCAACTCCGCCGATTGACCATCGTCGGGATAAATAGATCGG
>JAMCZD010000519.1 GCA_023473405.1 Candidatus Omnitrophota bacterium | reverse complement strand
AACAAAGTTTTTCATCGTCCTTTATAAGCCAGGGGCGATGAGATTCTCAACGTAAACTCAGTAAATCGTCGGCTGGCAGGTGGCTGGCTTAATGCATCCGCAGCCGCGGATGGCGACGAAACGGAAGGCCGAATTTTCGACGACATGCACCTGTGCGCGCACCTTGGCCAGGCGTTTGCGCAATTCGTTGAAGTGACCCACCGCGAGGCCACGGTAATTGACCACCAGGAAGTAGGGCGAGTCCTTTAACCAACCTACGTACTCGTTTGTAAGATACTGTTTTTCTGTTCGCATGGCTAGACTGGGTTGAAATTTGGATCAAGCGGAGGCAAGAAACTCGCGCAGATCGACGCGCACCGGCGGGCTCATGGTCGAGGACAGGGTGCAACTGTGGACGAACGTGCCCTTTACTGCGGACGGACGGGCACGGATAACGGCCCTGATTACCGACTTGGCGTTTTCCTGAATTTGCTCGGACGTAAAGCTCAACTTGCCAACCAGCACATGCACGTTGCCCGTCTTATCCACCTTGAATTCAACCCGTCCGGCCTTTACCTCTTTGACCGCCTTGGCGGTGTCTTCGGTCACCGTCCCGGTCTTGGGATTCGGCATGAGCCCCCTCGGCCCCAAGACCTTACCCAATTTCCGGACCTCGCTCATCGCCTCCGGAGTGGCGATGGCAACGTCAAAATCCGTCCAACCCTCGGTGCATTTTTTGATCATGTCGTCGAAACCGACGTACTCGGCGCCGGCGGTTTTGGCGGCTTCCGCGGCCGGGCCGCTCTTGGCGAACACCAGCACTCTAATGGTCTTGCCGGTCCCATGGGGCAATGGAACCGTCCCACGCACCATCTGATCCGATTGCCTCGGATCCACCCCAAGCCGAAAGGCAAGGTCGATTGATTCATTGAATTTTGCCCGGGGGAATTGGGTCAGGACCTCCACGGCAGCCGGCAAGGAATACGCCTTCTTCGAGTCAACTAATTCCAACGCCTTTTTGTATCGTTTGCTTCGCATATTGTTTCGCGGTGCCATCGAGTTTCAAGCTCTCCCGCTGTTGAGTTTCAAGAAATCACGTCAATGCCCATGCTCCGGGCAGTCCCCGCAACCATGCGGAAGGCCGCCTCTTCGTCGCTGGCATTCAAGTCTTTGGCCTTGAGCTTGACGATTTCCATTACTTGTTTTTGCGTCACTTTTCCCACCTTTTCCTTGTTCGGCGCCTTGGAACCGGTCGCGATGCCCGCTGCCTTTTTCAGCAGCACCGCCGCGGGTGGCGATTTGGTGATAAAAGTGAAAGACTTATCCTGATAAACCGTAATGACAACCGGTATCAACATCCCGGCTTGGTCTTTGGTTGCGGCGTTGAATTCCTTGCAAAAGGCCATGATATTGACCCCTTGCTGGCCCAGCGCCGGCCCGACCGGCGGCGCCGGGTTAGCCTGGCCGGCGGGGATTTGCAGTTTAATTTGTCCGATAACCTTTTTCGCCATAAAAATTATGCCTTTTCGACTTGCCAGTATTCCAATTCCACTGGCGTGTTGCGCCCGAAAATGTTGACCGTGACTTTGAGTTTGCCCCGTTCCGGTTCGATCTCCTCAATCACACCGCTAAAATTCAGGAACGGTCCGTCGTTGATTTTGATGGTTTCTCCCACCTCGAAGCTGACTTTGGGACGCTCGTGGTCTTCCGACTCGGAAATCTGGGCCTTGATCTGCGCGATCTCGTCCGTCGACGCGGGAGATGGACGCTCTCCGCCGACAAATCCAATGATGCCCTGAGTGTCCCGGATGAAGTACCAGGGTTTTTCGATGATCCGCTGATTCTCGTCGAGCAGGCACATCTGGATGAAGACGTAACCCGGGTAAAGCTTCCGAGTAGTCACCGTCTTTTTCCCACCCCGCACCTCGGCCACCCTTTCCATCGGCACCAGGACTTCTTGGACGTATTCCTCCATCTCCTCGGCCCTAAGCCGTTTTTCGATGCTTTCCTTGACCCGTTGCTCTTGGCCCGCCAAGGTGTGCAGGACAAACCACTGACTTTTCATGAATTTAGTTTACCCACCGCGCTTAAGTGATCCAGCGCACCAAGAACGTAAACACGAAGTCGATCCCCACAGTAAATAATCCCAGCAGTATAATGGTCAGCATCACCACCACGGTGGACCCTTTTAGCTCCTGCATTGACGGCCAAGTGCACTTCTTAAGTTCTTCCCGGGTCTCCTGCACATAGTCGGCAGTCTTTTTCAGATAGCCCAGGTACCATGCCACGCCAAAGGCAGTGCCAATGACAATGACCCAAATTAGTAATGATAAGTACTCGTTCACAATTCGTTTTGGCGGAGGGGGAGGGATTCGAACCCCCGAAGGCATACGCCTTAACGGTTTTCAAGACCGCCGCATTCGACCACTCTGCCACCCCTCCCCCGCTTTCGGGGTTGGCAGGGCGGGAGGGACTCGAACCCCCAACCGACGGTTTTGGAGACCGCTACTCTACCAATTGAGCTACCGCCCTATTCGCCCGTCACGTTTCCAATCGTTGGGCATTAAGAGACAGCCTGGCGGCGGCCGGCGGCGCATCGCTCACCTTCCGCTCACCGTGCTTGTCGAAATTCTCACTCTTTATACAATAACTTCGCTGATCCTTCCTGCTCCGATGGTGCGGCCTCCTTCCCGGATGGCGAATCGCTGAGTCCGCTCCATTGCCACCGGCGCAATCAATTCAATGGTTAGCGAGACGTTGTCTCCCGGCATCACCATCTCCACCCCGTCCGGCAACGTCACATTCCCGGTAACGTCCGTGGTCCGGAAATAAAACTGAGGCCGATATTTGTTGAAGAACGGCGTGTGTCGTCCTCCTTCTTCTTTCGACAGGACATAGACCTCCGCCTTGAATTTCGTGTGCGGGGTAATGGAACCCGGCTTGGCCAATACCATCCCACGTTCGACTTCGTCCTTCTTGGTCCCGCGCAGCAGCACCCCCACGTTGTCGCCCGCGGTTGCCTTGTCCAGCAGCTTGCGAAACATCTCGATGTCCGTCGCCACCGTCTTGCGCGTTGGGCGCAGACCAACGATTTCGACGTCGGACATGCGGGTCAGCTCGCCCCGTTCCACACGCCCGGTGACCACAGTGCCGCGTCCCTCAATGTTGAACACGTCTTCGATACTCATCAGGAACGGTTTGTCCATCTCGCGCGGCGGCAACGGGATATAGCTATCCACCGCGTCAAGCAGTTCCTGGATCGACTTTTCGGCCTCGGGTTCGCCAGCCAGTGCCTTTTTTGCGCTGCCGCGGACGATGGGCGTTTTATCCCCCGGGAATCCGTACTTGGTGAGCAGATCGCGCAATTCCATCTCCACAAGCTCGAGCAGCTCAGGATCATCCACCAAATCGACCTTGTTGAGATAAACCACCATCGCCGGCACCGCTACCTGGCGTGCCAGGAGGACGTGCTCTCGCGTCTGCGGCATCGGTCCCTCGGAGGCGTCAACCACCAATATGGCCCCGTCCATTTGAGCCGCACCGGTAATCATGTTCTTGATGAAATCAGCATGCCCCGGGCAATCGATATGCGCATAATGCCGCCTGTCGCTCTCATACTCGGTATGCGAGACCGCGATCGTGACCGTTTTGGTCTCATCCCGAACCGTGCCGCCCTTGGTGATTTCCGCATACGAAACCGCTTTTGCCAGGTTCTTGCGAGCCTGGACTTGGACGATTGCAGCAGTCAAGGTGGACTTGCCGTGATCAATGTGGCCAATGGTGCCGACGTTGACGTGCGGCTTAGTTCTTTGAAACGCTTCTTTTGCCATTGCGATTCCTAATTTTTATATTTTCTTTCTCTCTATTTCTGAAAGGCTTTCGCCCCAAACTCATTTTCCAGTATGGAGCCCATGATCAGGCTTGAACTGATGAC
>JAMCZD010000523.1 GCA_023473405.1 Candidatus Omnitrophota bacterium | reverse complement strand
TTCAATCCCAATTCCCAATTCCCAATTCCCAATTCCCAAATCCCAAATCCCGATTTGCCCCCCGAACGGGGGATGGTGCGACCGGGTTTCGTTTCCTACGATCTGAATACACTTGCCAAGCCAGCAGAAACAAAAAGGATAGCCATGAGATTACTTACACCGGCGTTGCTTTTCGCGGGCGCGATCGCGTGCGCTTGCCAACTCAACGGATGGGCCTCTTTGAATGATGACGCGGAGTCGGCCAATATCATTTCACTAAACGGAACGGACTGGTTCATCCATCCCGACGCCCAAGGGTCAGGCGTAGCCGGTGAATTATTCAACGCCGATACCCATTCGAGCGGTTGGATTCAAGCCCATGTCCCCGGCAATGTGCAGGCTGACCTCGAGTCGGCGCATTTGCTGAACCCGATCTGGTACGGCGCCGGCGATCCGCGCCTGGTCGAAGTCGCCCGCAAAGACTGGTGGTATCGAAAGGATTTTGTCCCGCCGTCCAACTGGGCGGGGCGCCGCGTCAAACTGGTCTTCGACGGCGTCGATTACCAGAGCGAAGTCTGGCTGAATGGGAAGCGATTGGGCGCCCAGGCCGGCATGTTCCGGCGATTCTGGTTCGATGTGGCCGACCATCTGAAGCCGGGCGAAAAAAACCAGTTGGCCGTGCGGATCACGCGGATGCCCGACGAATTGCTGCCTTACCTGGTCAATTCGGACGGGAAAATGAGCGGCCAGGGAACGCCCTACTTCTTCGTCGACGGCATGAACAAGACGCGCCAAGTGCTCAAAGGCCTCAAGAGCGTGACTAATTTTGGGTATGACTGGGGCGTTAATGTCTGGACCTTGGGGATTTGGAAGGATGTCCGCCTCGAAGCCAGCGGTCCGGCCAGGATCGATTGGGTCCAGGTCCAGACCGCGCTGTCCGATCATTATCAAAAGGCGGTGATTACGGCGCGTTTGGAGGTAAACAGCCCGGCGAGTCTGAGGGCCAAGGCGCTCTTCCGGCTCCACGGTAGCGGCCAGGAAATGGTTTCCACCGTGAACACCGATTTGACCGAGGGAACCAACGTCGTCACCGCCCAATTGGTGTTGGACCAGCCGGCACTTTGGTGGCCCAATGGCCAGGGCGGCCAACCCCTCTATGAACTGGATGCCTCTATCGCCTCAGCCGACACCGGCGAGTCCTGGGATACCAAAACCACCCGGTTCGGCGTGCGCGAGATTCGCTGGGAACAGGTCGAAGGCGCACCTCGAGACTTTATTAATCCGTTTCGCCTGGTTATCAACGGGCGCCCGGTCCGCACGATGGGGGCTAACCTGCTCCCGCCGGACCTGTTGTTCGGGCGTATCGAGCAACGAGGCGTGCGGTTGTTTCATCTGGCCAAGGCAGCGGGGATGAACACATTCAGGGTATGGGGCGGCGGCGTGATCCTGCCTGACCGGCTGTATGATTTAGCGGACCAACTCGGGCTGATGCTGGTGCTGGAATTCCCGCTGGCCAATTGCAGTCCGGAAACGGACCCGGTGTTCCTGGCCAACCTCGAGTCCACCATCCGCAACATCGTTAAACAGATTCGCAATCATCCTTCCATTATCGAGTGGGACGGCGGGAATGAGATGAGCTGGCAGCAGGGCACCGATCATCCTGCGTTGCATGTGCTCGAACGAGTCACCAGCGAACTCGATAATCGCATGTTCAGGGCCACCTGCCCGATCCAGGGCTCGATGCATTCTCCCTGGAACTACGACCCGGAAACGCATTATTCCCATTACAACACCGCCTCGCCGATGCGCTATGGCGAGTTCGGCTGCCAATCTCCCGCCAATCTCGAAGTCTGGCAGCGCGAGATTCCACCTTCATCGAGGTGGCCCATCGAAGGTATCGAGGACCCGATCCTGATCCGGAAGAACGTGGTCCAGGCCGTCTTCGGCCAGCAGTTCTGGCTCCTCAAGCCGGTTATCGAATCCCTCTTCGGTCCGGCTGACAACCTGGCTGAGCTAGTCGCGGAAGGCCAATTCGCCGGCGCCGAGGGTCTCCGTTACGCCATGGACGCCCTGCGGCAGAAGGGCGGGAAGATCGGCGGATTCACCTCGTGGGATTACGACGAGCCCTGGCCCAACGGAGCCGGCAGTTACCAGGTGGATTACGACGGGCAAACCCTGATGAACTACGATTTCGTGAAGCAAGCCCTGGCCCCCGCGGCCTTGGCTCTCCGGTATAATTCGATCCAATACGATCCGGCCTTGGGCATCGATACCGAGCTTTGGCTGGTCAGCGACGCGCCTCACGCATTGTCCGGTCTGCAATGGCGCTGGCTGGCGCGGGACCGGCGCGGCGAAGTCATTGGGCAGGACCACGGAACTGCCTCGGTCGAATCACAGGAAGCCCTGCGCCTGGGCGCCGTAAGCGTCAAGCCCCCCACCCAAACCGCTCTCGGCCCGCTCCTGGTCGAATTACAGTTGGCGGACGCCACCGGCAAGCTTCTGACCGAACGCCTCTATGCCTTCGGCGCGGACACCGTCGCCGGACCATTGCGCGGCTTGATCGACAACCGCGGCCCCGACGCTGATGATCCGCCGCTTTCCCAGGCGTTGCAAACGCTCCACACCCAAGCTCCGCTCCGCGTATTGTGGATCGAGGATTGGCATGACGGCCGATACAACGCGATCAAGACCGGGCTCCACCGGAAGTACCGGTTCGCCATCACCACCGCACTCGCTGATCCCAAGGCCCTGGCCAAGCTCGCCCCGGACACTCGAACCTTGATGGACCATTTCGATGTTGTCTGGTTGACCGAAGCTGACTATCGGAATCCGAAGAAGCTGGCGGAACGGATCGGAAAACCTTTCTTGAGCATTTTGGCCGAGGCAGTCAATTCCGGCCTTGGCCTGGGAACCGACGGTGGCTGGGGTGGTTACGGTGATGCCGGCCTGGAAGCCAGCCCGATCGCCGACGTCCTGCCGGTAACCTTCTCCGCCACCGGCGACGCTAATCGCGGAGGTCCAAGTTCGATAGTCGTTTCCGCGCCACAACACCCGCTCAGCCCCGGTAAAGCCTTCACCATGGTGCCCGGATACAACCGCGTTAAAGCCAAGCCCGACGCTACCGTCATCCTGAAGACCGATTCGGGCGATGATATCCTGACCGCCGGTAATCCCGGCCAGGGCCGCGTGCTAGCCTACGCGGCAGGGACCGCCGGCGGCTGGGCCCCCGATTCTGGCTCCGAAAACCGGACCTGGATCGCCCGCATGTTGTTGTGGCTGGCGGACAAACCGGACGCGTTGGTGGCCGCCGCCGAGACACCCGCGGGATTAACCTTCCGCCCCGTGCGCCGCACCGTTTTGCGCGCCTCGACACCCTCCGTATCCATCGAGAATGATCAGGAAGTCCTCCGCATCTCGCTGGCCAATGACGGTCCAATGACCGCCTTGTTCTGCGAACCGCATCCGCTGATAGCGTATCGCACCGATTTGTTCATCGACTCGAACAATCTCTTCATCCCGCCAGGCGAAAGCCGCACGCTAACCATTCGTGCCTCGATCCAACCAAAGGACGGCTTGACCCTTGCCCAGACCGGTTGGAGAATCTCCTGCTGGAACGCCGAAGACGTCCTCGTTGAACCCGCTCCAGACATGCTCCTTTCCGTCGGACGACAGGACGAGATGTGCCAGGAATTTAGCATGGCCGCCAATTCAGCCGCTGATGCCCAAAACGAACCCGTGAAGTTCAGCGGCAGCCGGCCGGAACCATCCACGCTGCCGTATCTGCTCGAGGCCGACGCCGGCGCGGTTCAGTTCAGTTTCCAAGCGCCAGCGGGTGACGCTGTCCTTCCCGCGCGGTTGCGGTTGCACACCGCCGATCAGTCTCCCGAGACAGCCACCGCCGTTGAAGTGGTCCTGAATGGCAAACGGCTCGCTGGC
>JAMCZD010000532.1 GCA_023473405.1 Candidatus Omnitrophota bacterium | reverse complement strand
CCAGTGTTGTAGTAGCCGACCACGTGCTCATCCGTGTGATGGTCGCGTCCGACGATCGAGAGTTTCTTCATGTCAAAACCGGATTGCTGCAGTTCCTTGACGGCGGCTTCGGCTTCGGCGTGGGATTTGTAGATCGCCACGACTGCACTGTTAATAATCATCCTGTTTGTTCTTTCGTTTTTGCATTTTTGGTTTTAGCGCAGGTGACACGTTAAGCCTTGGGCTGGCCCTTTGCTATGGGGTGAAATACTACCGCGGGTTTGGAAGGGCTGAGGCGGGCCGCGCAACGGGCCCCTCACGATAAAGCCTGGATTTCCAGGGTGGGCAAGGGCTTATCGCCGCGCCGAGATTGCTTGCGGGTGCCGCCTTGGCTGGGCAATATGGGTATCAACGACCAGATAACGAATCGCCCATCTCTCGTCATGGTTGACAAAATCCTCGACGTGTCAGCGTGGGTCGTGCGCGCCCGGCGTTGATCTTCCCCCAAAATTCACCTGGACTATGATCGCGGTGAATCACATGGCAATCCGGTGTCCGAATTCATGTATTTCGTGCGGCTGATCTCGCTGGAGCCAGTTTCCATCGTCAAAAGCCCCGGCAACATGCAGCGCGCGCAGATGCTGTCGGCCACCCGGTCCTTCACGGCCAAGTCATTCCTGGTGACCCGCGAATTCGAGTTCCTCGGCAAGGGCAATCAACAATACGTTTTTGACCACACGGACAAAGTCCGCCGGTACGAGCGGGAGATCAAGGAAGGCGGATCGCTCGTCCATCAACTCGGTTCAATCAATGTCGAAGGGGCGGGCAGCGTCAGCATCGAGGTGGTGGGAACGATGAGCGGCCACGTTCCGACCGTCACTGAATCAATCTGATTATTGTAACCCATTAGGATAGTCATAGATGGAGAATGTGACGGCCAGCGGAAACAGTGTGGGACGGCTGAAAAACGTCCAGACCAGCGAACCCCAGTAATGGAAGCGTTCGCGACCAATAATGCCCAGGCGGAGATTGGCATGAAAGAATGCCATCAGATACCGCCAGTTCAGTGAACCGGACATTTTGGGCGCCCCGGTACTCGCGCGGGAAGGTGCGGATACGCTCGTAATATGGCCCGGGCGCGTAAAGACACCCTGTTGCTCCTGGGCGCCGTTTCTCAGCCAAAGGGGATCGGCCTTGCCGGCTGCCACGGCCAGCAGCGGGTCGCGGCGCAGGAGCAGCGCGCCGCCGTCGCTGGAGAGATAGCCCCCGCTGAAGTCGGCAACGACGTGGCGGGGGCCCAAACGCTCTCGTTCACCGTCTCCGCCAACCCGCCCAGACGGGGACTCCGTATTCGTCGCGGAGCTTGAGGACGCTGTCGCCTTTCTTGACCTCAATGGCGATGATGGCCGGCTTGCCGTCAAACTTGATGCGCGAGCCTTTGATTTCGACCTTGTCTTTCGGCTTGATCGTCATGTCTTGATTCTCGATGAACCACCCCGGGCCGAGATGCACGGAGATCGTTTCCTTTTCAGTCTTCAATTCAAGACGCACCCCGTAGCTCATGCCATTGACCGGAGTGATGTGTTTGACGGCGATGACCTCTCCGTTGACAGTTTCAACGGTCTTCGGATTGTAGAGCCGATTGTATTGACTGCCAGCACCCCACCCACCGCCACCACCCCCTCGCGGGCCACGTTGGCTATACGCTTCGGGGACTGCCAAAATGCCCAGAAGCACCGTGACCGCTAGTAATACTGTTTTCTTATTCATATATGTATTTCCTCATTCCGCTACCCGCCAGCCAACGCGCCCTGTCCCCAGGTTGCCTTTGGCTGAACGCAGTTCTCCTCTGCCCCAATGGGCCGGTGGTGTTTGTGTCCACCCGACAGAACCTCATCACAGTTTCAACGCCGCGCAGGTCTTGCGGAAGTGATAGCCGTAGATGGAGAGGGTGACGGCCAGCGGGAACAGGGTGGGACGGCGGAAAAATGTCCAGAACAGCAAACCCCAGTAATGGAATCGTTCGCGGCCAATAATGCCCAGGCGGAGATTGGCGTGAAGGAATGCCATCAGATACCGCCAGTTCAGTGAACCGGATATTTTGGGCGGCTGGTACTCGCGCAGGAAGGTGCGAATTCGCTGGTAATACGGCCCCGGGGCGTACAGGTATCCCATGAGGCTATTGTAGCCCTCACGCAACATCTCCCGGTTCATCCGCGGGATGAAGTTGGTTGTCCCATCCACGTTGTTGCCGGTTGTTTGCCCGACCAGGCGGCCCTGGTCGGTCAACCGCTGGTGGAGCTTCGTGCCGGGTATGGCTTGCAGCAGGCCGACCATCGCCGTGACAATGCCGCTTTGCTGGATAAACTCGAGCTGCCGCGCAAAAATCGTGGGCGTGTCGGTGTCGAACCCAAGGATGAACCCGCCTTGCACCTCCAACCCCGCGCGCTGGATGCGCTTGACGTCGGCAACCAGGTTGCGCTTCTGGTTCTGGCGCTTGTTGCACTCGGCCAAGCCCGCATCCTCCGGGGTCTCGATCCCGACAAACACCTGGTTGAATCCCGCTTCCACCATCATCCGCATCAGCTCCTCATCGTCGGCCAGATTGATGGATGCCTCGGTGAAAAACGGGGTGCCGCGCTTGCCTTTGCGTTTCTGCCATTGGATCAGCGCCGGCAGCAACTCCTCCTTAAGCGCGCGTTTATTGCCGATGAAATTGTCGTCCACAAAAAAAACCGTCTCGCGCCAGCCGAGCCGGCAGAGATTGTCCAGCTCGGCGATCACCTGTGCCGTTGTCTTGGTCCGCGGACGATGCCCGAACATCGCGGTGATGTTGCAGAACTCGCAGTCAAACGGGCAACCGCGTGAGAACTGCACGCTCATCGAGGCGTATCGTTGCATATCCGCCAACTCCCACAGCGGCGCCGGCGTCCGGCGAATGTCGGGAAATTCTGACGAGGCATAGACGCGCCGTGCAGTGCGGCGCTCGAAGTCACGCAGAAACTCCGGCAGCGTCACCTCGGCCTCATTCAGCACGAAATGGTCGACTTCGGGAAACCGCTCGGGCTCGAGGGTAAACAGCGGCCCGCCCGCCACAATCGTCTTCCCCGCCGCGCGGCAACGCGCAATCAGTTCGCGCGCCGAGTCCTGTTGGGCAATCATCCCGCTGATGAACACAACATCCGCCCATGCCAAGTCCCCTTCGCGCAGCTTCCGCACGTTGACGTCCACCAGCCTCTTCGCCCAATCCTTGGGCAGCATCGCTGCCACGGTAAGCAGCCCCAAAGGCGGCAACGCCGCTCTCTTCCATATGAACTTCAACGCGTGTTTAAAACTCCAGAACGTGTCCGGGAATTTCGGGTATAACAGCAACACCTTCATCGTCAAAATAATAAGCTGCTCAATCGCGCGACGCGATGGGGTGTTCACCCCATATACAGATTCAAGGAATTGCCCGATGTTTGGTTTGGATTGGCGGCTCATCATAGAGGAATAACGCATTCCTGGGAGTCGCGCCGAAGCCGGCAAACAATATGAAACGAAAGCTGACCAAGTTGTCACGACGATATGTCGCAGCGCTGCAAACACACCTGCAACAAGGTCCGCGGTCGAGCCTAAAGCCGGCGCACGATTTGGGACGCCAGGCGGCGGCCCTCGATTTGGAAACGTTGGACGTGGCCCGGATTCATGAGGCAGCACTCGCCACATTGGAAGCCTCCAGCAGCAAGGATGGTCTGGTCAAGCGGGCGGAGATTTTTTTTGCCGAGGCCATCGCCCCGATCGAGGAAACGCATCGCGCCGCGCTTGAGGCCAACGATCGCTTGAGCAGACTGCGCAAGACGCTGGACCGGCGCACGGCGGACCTGGCAGCCTCCCGCCGGTCCCTGAAACGGGACGTCGCCCAGCGCAAGACCGTGGAGCTGGCCCTCAAGAAAAGCGGGGAACACTCGCGGAGCCTTT
>JAMCZD010000076.1 GCA_023473405.1 Candidatus Omnitrophota bacterium | reverse complement strand
TTCCGATCTTACGGCGCCACCGCCGTTTTGGCGGACTCTAAGCTGGAATGAACCCGCCCCAACCTAACCCACCGTCCGTTGGATCGGAGCCACACGCCCCACCACCTTCCGCTCCACCCCCGCCTCCGGCGAAGCGATGGGTCTTTTTGCGGCGGTTGCTGAGCTCGATCGTGCTATGGGCCATTCTCATTTCGGCCCTCTTTTCCCGGAACCTTATCGTGGCCAACTATTTCTTTCTGGCGGCCATGATGGCCTTGGCCGGCGTTGGCTTATGGGAATTCTATCGCCTGGTGGAACGTAGCGGCCTGGTATGCTTCAGGGTCTGGGGAATTTTATTCGGCCTGCTGCTCATGGCCAGCACCTTCTTTTATCTGTCTGGCGATTGGGCCAAATCACCCGGCAAAGCAAACGACTTCGAAACCTCCCTCTTGATCCTGTTTGTCTTGGGGCTCTGCGTCCTCCAGTTCATGTCCTCGCGCACCAAGCTTGGGATCGTGGCGATATCTACCACCTTGTTCGGGCTCATGTATGTGCCCTGGCTCCTCAATTTCATACAGAAAATCGCCTTTTTCCCCCACGTCAATGGTCGCTATTACGTGCTCTATTTTGTCCTGGTAACCAAGTTCAGCGACACCGGCGCTTATGTGGTCGGCTCCATCTTCGGCAAACACAAAATGATCCCCCGCATCAGCCCGGGCAAAACCTGGGAAGGCTTCGTCGGCGCCATTCTCACCGCCACGATCGCCAGCGTGCTATTCGCCGGCGGCGCCGCCAGTCATCTGTCCGGCATGGACTGGCGACATGCCGTGATTCTGGGAGCATTGCTCGGCGCCACAGCGGTGGTGGGCGACCTGGTCGAATCGCAGTTCAAACGGCAGGCCGGTGTTAAAGACTCGGGCCGGATTTTTCCTGGAATGGGCGGAATGCTGGACTTGCTCGACAGTCTGCTGTTTAATGCACCTTTGATGTACTTATACTTGCGACACGTGCTGACATGAAAAACGTGGTTCTCCTGGGAAGCACCGGCTCGATCGGGACCAGCGCAATCAAGGTGGCTGAGGACTTGCCGGACCGAATTCGTCTGGTAGGCCTGGCCGCTGGCAACAACGCCGACCTGCTCTTGAAGCAGATTCAGCGCCATCACCCCGCCGCAGTCTCGATCTGCGATCCTCAAAAAGCCAAAACCCTCCAGCAAGCAGTTGGATTCGAAACCGAAGTGTGGTCCGGGGAAGACAGCCTGATCCGCCTGGCCACCTTGCCCGGAGCCGACATTGTGCTGATCGCGATCGTTGGCACCGCCGGTCTCCAACCCGCTCTCGCCGCTATCCGCGCCGGCAAAGACATCGCCATCGCCTCGAAGGAAATCCTCGTAATGGCAGGCGAAATCGTCATGGCTGAGGCCCGCAAATTCGGCGTGCGGGTGTTGGCTGTGGACAGCGAGCATTCGGCCGTCTTCCAATGCCTCGAAGGCAAACCGCCCGCGTCCATCCGTCACCTGTGGCTGACTGCCTCCGGCGGGCCCTTCCGCACCACGCCCATCGAGGAATTTCCCGCCATAACTGTCGAACGCGCCCTGAAACACCCCTCCTGGGTCATGGGCCGCAAAATCACCATCGATTCCGCCACGCTCTTTAACAAGGGATTGGAAATGATCGAGGCGCGGTGGCTCTTCGGCGTCGATATGGACCGGATCAAGGTGGTTGTTCATCCTCAAAGCGTGATCCATTCCCTCGTCGAGTTCATTGACGGCTCCTTCCTGGCCCAGCTCTCGACGCCGGACATGTGCCTTCCCATCCAATTCGCCCTGACCTACCCCGAACGTGTGCAAAGCGAGCGCGTCCAAACCGATTTGGCCAAATTCGGCTCCCTCACTTTCGAAGAACCCGATGTCGAACGGTTCCCCGCCTTGGTCTTGGCCCGGATGGCTGGGCAATTGGGCGGCACCATGCCCGCCGTCTTCAATGCCGCCAATGAAATCGCCGTCGAATCCTTCTGCAACGGCCAAATCCGTTTCAACGAGATCAGCCAAACCGTTGCCCGCGCCCTCGATCGACATTCGCCCATTGCGCATCCCACCTTGGAACAAATCCTGGCTGCGGATGCCTGGGCCCGCGCCGAAGCCGCGCGGTAACAACATTCGGCAGGGTGCCGATGCTGCGCCGCCGCAATATCATGGGGCAAACGATGAATACGCTTAAGTCAGACGCGGATGAGGGCCTCCGCGCTGCTATCTCTCGACGCAGGCGCCGCCGAACTGTCCCGATTGCCACCGGCAAAATGTTCATTATATTATGTGGATTGTCTGCATTCAGGCAGGTGATATAAACAAAGTCCAACATGGTTAGCCTGTTTAATTATATCTATGTCGCCGTTGCCGTCGTCTTGTTGTTCGGCGCATCGGTGTTTGTGCATGAGTTCGGCCATTTCTTGATGGCTCGCCACCGCGGCTTGAAGATCGAGGCCTTCGCCATCGGGTTCGGCCCCAAGATAATGAGCTGGACCCGCAACGGCATCGAGTACGCCTGGCGCTGGATTCCGGCGGGCGGGTTTGTGAAGCTGCCGCAAATGATGACCGCCGAGGTCTTGGAAGGCTCCGGCGCCCCAGCCGGCGAAGCCATCCCCCCAATTTCCCCCTGGTCCAAAATCCTCGTCGCTTTTGCCGGGCCTTTCATGAACCTCGTCTTCGCCTTTGTCATCGCCACGGTAATCTATTTCGTTGGCCTGCCCGTTCTCGTGAATCCCTCGATTATCGGCTATGTCCCGCCAGACTCTCCGGAAGCCAAGATGGGGATTCGCGCCGGAGACAGAATCGTGGAGGTCGACGGAAAGCCGGTTACTTCGTGGCAGGAGGTTCAGATGACCACTGTCCTGGCCCGGACCAACGTCATACCGGTCGTCATCCAACGCGATAACCATCGCACCACCTACCATCTCACCGCCGCGGTCAACCCCATGTTGGGATGGAAAATGCTCGATTTGGAACCGCGCGATCACCCCGAAATCATCGAGGTGCTGCCCGATAGCCCCGCCCAGAAGGTCGGCCTCAAATCCAAAGACGCCATCCGATCCTTCGCCGGCGTTCCCATCGCCAGCCGCGAGCAGTTGATCGGCCTGATCCAAAAACGCGCCGGCAAGCCCAGCCATATTCGAATCGAACGTAACGGCAAAGAGCTGACTATGACCATCACCCCGCGTCTCGATCCCACTACGAAAACCGGACGCATCGGGGTGGACCTGGGCAATCGCTCCACCAATCTCTACCAGGTCCAATGGCCCGGCCCGCTCCCATGGGATCAAATCGCCGGCGTCTGGAACCAAACTATCGATACCCTCAGCGCACTCATCCACTCGAAACAGACCGGCGTGCGCCCCAAAGACTTGAGCGGGCCCGTCGGTATCATCAGCATGCTGGCGGTCCAGGTGAACACCGATTATCGACTGGCGCTGAAATTCCTCGTCCTCCTCAACGTCAGCCTGGCTATTCTGAACCTGCTGCCCGTGCCGGTCCTCGACGGAGGTCACATCCTTCTGGCGCTCATCGAACGGGTGCGCCGCCGCCCCCTCAGCCCTCGCCTGGTTGAATACACCACCACCGTCTTCGCCATTCTCCTGATCTCGTTCATGCTATACGTCACCTTCTTCGACATCACCCGCTGGTCGTTGTTCCGATCCCTGTTCAAACAGCCCAGCCAAGTCGAGAATGTCGAGAATGGCTCCCATAGCCCCGCCCCGGCCCCCGAGCCAAGTCCCGCTCCTGCTCCGGCTCATTCAACTCCATGACCTTCTGCGATTCGCTTTATCGCTTTTGCCGGCGGCCCACCCGGCGCGTAACAGTCGGCCGCCCGGAAACCGGCGGGGTCGTCATTGGAGGCGACCAACCGGTGGTCGTCCAGTCCATGATCACTAGCGATACCATGGATACCGCAACGTGTGTCCGGCAAACCCTCGACCTGG